>CAZNFE010000139.1:0-7261 GCA_964571945.1 uncultured Pseudomonadales bacterium | reverse complement strand
TACAGTGATCAAGCTGCTGCAGAGTGGCTCGACATCGATAGAACTAACAAGTATCCAGTGGCGATACAGCCAGTTTGAGGAACGCCGGTATTAATTCCACGCTATTCTCTTCAGTATTGTGCTTATTTATTTGCAGGGCAAATTGTTGCTGTCCTTCGGCTTGCTTGATTTTCTCCTGCATCATATCCAGTTGCGTGAGCAAATCCACGATCTGCAACTGACTCAAGGTATACACACCGTCATCCCGATGGGTGAGGTGCTGCGCCTGACGCAAGGCTTTCTCTGCTTCTTCCAGGCGACCGCTGCCAAGATATATCCTGGCTAGCTCAAGATAAGGGTCTATCAACAGATTGGTATACCTGCCTGCGGTTGATTCAATTTCCGTGATGCTATTTTTTAGCTCCTGTTCAGACAGGCCAAAACTAAACTGTGCCAGGAAAACGCAGCAAAAAATGCAATACTTGTTTAAGAAGTTGAGTCTCACCAGGCAACCGTTGTGGTGGAGTTGGAGAAAAAGATCACTGCTATTATCCACTCTGTGCGAGATTAATTGAACCAAATTATCAGCAGATAACCACTGAGCCTACTGTATCAAGTACAAAGCTAATCTGAAAATAAGTGATATGCAGGGATATTTCTGCCCTGGACGGGTTCAAACTACAGGTAAGGTCCTGTTTAATTGTCAACAGAGATTCCCGAATGAGCGAATAGCAACCAGGCCGTTAAATATGCGATTCAAGAATTTGTGTAAATCAAGTCCGGCTATTTTGATCGCGCTGTGTTTCGCGGTGTCAGGACAGGCATCGGCAACACGAAATCCATCCATGCTGGTGTCTTTGTCGGAGCAGGATGAGATTGCACTGGGTAAACAGGAACATCGGAAGATTGTCGCCCAGTTCGGGCTGTACCGGGATGAAGCGCTACAAAGTTATATCACCAGGGTGGGAGAGCGTATTGCTGCACACAGCAGCCGTGCAGAATTGGCGTTCCACTTTACCATCCTTGACGATCCATTGGTGAACGCGTTTGCTTTGCCTGGAGGGTATGTTTACATCACCCGGGGGATGCTGGCGCATATGAACTCGGAATCTGAATTAGCTGCCGTGCTGGGACATGAAATTGCTCACGTCACTGAAAAACATGCCGAAAGATCCATGCGTCGAGGTAAGGTCATGAAAGGCCTGAGTACGGTAGCCGCGATCGCCACCGGAACCACGGCAATTTATGATCTGGGCAACATGTTTGGAGGCGTGCTGTTGAAAGGGTACAGTCGCGCCTTTGAATTGGAAGCAGACAAAGTGGGTGCCGAATACATGGCCAAATCAGGTTATAATCCCGAAGCCATGCTGCACACCATTGAAGTGCTCAAGGCAAAAGATCGAATCGAGATGGCTCAGGCCAGATTAGAGAAACGAGAACCGAAAATTTATCATGGCATCCTGGCTACCCACCCTGATAACGATACTCGTTACAAGCAGGCGATACGTGAATCATCAAAACTAAACCAGGTGTATCACGAATTTATCAAAACAGATGAATTCCTGGAGAAGCTTAATGGTCTCTCGTATGGTGCATCCAGGCAGGTCGGAGTCGTCAGGAAAAACCGTTTCTACCATCCCGGGCTCGGTATAAAGCTAACCTTTCCGAAAGGCTGGCGAATTGAAAATTCAGCGAAGGGGGTGTTGGCCTATGCGCTGGATGGTAGCGCCGTTTTTCAAATTACCAGTAAACCTCTTATCCGCGGGTTAGCACCTGGAAAATACCTGACCGGGAAACTCGGCTATGAACTTAGAGATGGCAGTGAATTCAGTGTTGCTGGTTTGCCCGGTTACATTGCCATCGCCGAACGGGGGAATTCCCCTTATGGCCCTCGTCCGGTTCGGATAGCGATTCTGTACGATATCAGGAAGCGGCAGGCGTATCTGTTGACTGGTGCGGGTAAACATGATCTGCGCAATATTAAGGATGACAGGCAATTTATTACTACAATCTTTAGCCTCGATCGGATGGATAAGCAGGATTTTCGCGATGCCAGGAAGCCGAAGATTCAGGTGGTTCGAGCGGAGCAGAATACCACCATGGAAGCCCTTGCTGAGCAATCACCGCTAACCAATTATGCACTTGACCAGTTGCGAGTAATCAATGGTCTGTATCCTCACGGAGAACCTGAACCGGGTCAGCTAATCAAGATCATCGACTAGCCCGGACAGGATGTGCAACGAGTGAATGTGATCTGCTGCCGCAACACCCGGGATTCTACCGCTGGCTATCAAGTGGGTGGTTCCGAGCAGGTTACGATATCGGGCGATTCCATTCCGGACATACTCAGGATCGCCTATCAGCGCCCAGTCGCCTAGTTTATCCGCTGATTTTCTTCTGTTGTAACCCATGGCTTGTCGTGCCATTCTAGCCCGGACTTCCCGAATTTTGTCTCTATCCTTGCTCACGAATATCATGCGCATCACGGGTACCGTATTAAGTTTACCATGCCCGGCAATTGCGGCATGTTCGCCATGCCGATGATAATTTGCAATCAGTGTAGACTCGGTCTCAATGGGAGAAGCCAGGTAGGGCAAGCCCAGTGTACCAGCCTGCCTGAGTGCAAGTGGGCCAAACGCCGCAACCCAGATTGGTGGGTGGGGTTTCTGGATGGGTAACGGGGCCAATTGAACCGGGGTTTTAACACCATCTTCGGTCGTGTTCCAGGTGATTGGCTCACCGGACCAGGCCTTGATCATTGTCGCCAGCACCGCGGCGAAGCGTTTACGCTTGTCCTTCAACGGCACATCAAATGCGTCAAACATTGACGCCTGGAAACCGCGGCCGATGCCGAGTATCACGCGCCCATCAGAAAGACCGTCCAATACAGCCACTTCCTCTGCCGCCTGTAGCGGATGTCGAATGGGCAGCAGATAAGAGGTGGATCCCAGCTTGATCTGCTTGGTTCTGGAAGCAACGGTAGCCAGCAGCATCAATGGTGAGGGGATGGAAAGCTCCCCATTGAAATGGCTCTCTGGCAGCCAGAAGGAATGGAACCCCATTTGTTCTGCGATCACAGCCTGTTCAGCCAGTTGTGCGGCATTATTCCTTTCGTTCAGTGACCAGGCGGTCACTGCGATTTTCAGTTCGCTGTTCATCCGACAGAGCAAACCATAATCGCATGAAACTGGCAATGCGAAAATAGCACCAACCAGTCTCCTGGAGTGATCCATGCTGCCCATTGGGGATAGAGCTCCGCTTCAGTACGAATACCTGATCCGCGGCCTCCGGGCATGCATAGCAAAGAATTCAGGGATGTACCCGCATTCAATTTATGGTATAAATGCCGATCTTTTTCGATCCTGGCAAGAACATCAATGCAGGCACCCGTACAAACGCCCGATAGTACTGCTTTGGATAGAATGGCAATCATTCTGTCCGGCACCTGCATGGTTCACTGTCTGGTCTTGCCGATCCTCATCACACTCTTCCCGATTATTCAGGGTAGCCTGCTCGAAGAGGAGAACTTTCACGCCCTGTTCCTGCTACTGGTACTACCAACCAGCGTTGCAGCGATCTTTATCGGCTGTCGTAAGCACAAAAACCTGTTGACTGCAGTACTGGGTGTATCGGGTTTATTATTGCTGATTCTGGCCGCATTCTGGGGGCACCATTGGGTTGGTTTGACCGGTGAGAGAATTATGACCACTGTGGGCGGCGCGGTTCTATCCCTGGGTCATCTTTCCAACTACCGGCATTGCCGGTCAGTAAACTGCCAGCACTGAACTGCTGACCGGGATATCGGACCACCAGCGCAGACTGAGCTACTGCGAACATTCCTGTCTGGCCGGATGCCTGGATCGGATAATTTCCTCATAGAGACCCATCATAATGGCCACCGTCGGACCGGATACTCGTGCCTGCTGATGGGTCAGCGAAAAATGGGCTCTGCCGGGCATGGTCCGATTCAATTGGTACGATTCGCTGGTAAATACTCTCTGTAATGGTATTTCGATAATTTCCTCTACCTCATCCGGGTGGGGCCGCAGATCCAGCGGAGGGGTTACCAGTCCAACGACTGGTACGATTTGATAACCAGTCTGGGAGAAATATTCGCCCAGTCTGCCAATCACTTCGACACTGTCCGAATGCAGATTGATCTCTTCAGCGGCTTCCCGCAGGGCGGTATCCTGCCAGGATTGGTCCATTGCATCCCGATGACCGCCCGGGAAACAGATATGTCCCGCGAATCGTATCTTTCTGTGTCGACGGGTTAAAAGGAGCGTTTCACCGGAAGCTCTCAGCACCACAGGAATCAATACGGCCGCTGGTTTTGCAGTTGCCCTGATCGCTGCGGAGACATCGGGTTCATGGTGAGGATTTCTTAGCGGGCGCAATTCAGCGGCGACCTCACTGCAAAAATGATTTCGCAGTAAAGCCGCACTTGCGGGGAGCGAGGGGTGCTTGAAGTCAGACTCAGTTTGCTGCATATCTGTTCGATGATCGAATTGACAGGAACTCGTTGAAAACGAAAACCTTCGGCTCTGCCGGAGGATTGTTATTAATCCGGAAGTCCCAGCACCCGTTTCGCAATGATATTCAGCTGAACTTCAGAGGTACCGCCTTCAATGGAATTTGCTTTTGAACGCAACCAGGCTCGAGTGTTGACCAGTTCCGATTGCGAAAACCCTTCACCCTCCCAACCCAGCATCCTGTTTCCCATAATCTGCAAAAGCAGTTCATATCGCTTTTTGTTTTGTTCAGTACCGTAATACTTGAACATGGAAGAGGTAAAGCTGGGCGCCTTGGTAGATTTTGACTCTAATTGGGTTCGTTTTACCGTCAGGGCGAACGCCCTGTTATCCTGGAGGTGTTGAGAAATCTGATCGCGCAAAATGGGATCTGTCAGTCGGCTATCCTGCTCACCCAGATACTGCCTGGCTACGTCCTGCAACTGTGCCGGTTCCTGATTACGACCACCACCGCCGATCGATGTTCTCTCATACTGAAGTAGCCTCTTTGCAACAGTCCAACCCTGGTCAACCTGTCCAACAACATTTTTACGGGGCACTCTGACATCTTCGAAAAAACTCTCACAGAAGGGCGATAGCCCGCTGATTAGTTTGATCGGTTTAACGGTCACGCCGGGAGACGCCATATCAAACAAAATGAAAGTAATACCATTATGTTTGGGTACGTCCGGATTTGTTCGCACCAGACAAAAAATCCAGTCGGCAAAATTTGCCCCGGAAGTCCAGGTCTTCTGACCATTGATTATATAATCATCTCCGTCAAGCACCGCTTTAGTCTGAAGACTGGCGAGATCGGAACCAGAGTTGGGTTCGCTGTACCCCTGGCACCACCAAATAGCGCCACTGGCTATTTTTGGCAGGTGTTCCTGTTTCTGTTCCTCATTGCCATATTCGAGCAGCGCTGGACCGATCATGCTGATACCCATACCCACCAGAGGAGTCCGTGCGTGAATACGACGCAGTTCTTCCTGCAGCACCATATTTTCCGCCTGATCGAGACCACCACCGCCGTATTCTTTCGGCCAGGTGGGAACGGTCCAGCCTTTTTCTGCCATGCGGTCCAGCCAGACTTTCGAGTCGGGATTTTTATAGGTTGCTCTGCGACCACCACCCACGTACTCGTCTTCAGGCATGGGCGTTCGCATGGATGCCGGGCAGTTTTCCTCCAGCCAAGTTCTGGTTTCTGTTCGAAATACTTCCAATGACACTTGTTTCTCCCAGGTTTCGGTTGCTATTGATCTGCCCCTATTAAACAACAGATGGGGATTAGATTCTAATGAACTAAGCAAGCTGCAATCGCGTGGCGATCGGCAACGCTTCACGTGTCAAATGATGTCGCTTGATAAACAACTGCCTTGCTTCATCTGAAGGTGCACGAGAATCCTGCCACACGGTGAGATTTTTATACCAGGTCAGCAGCAACATTTTACCTGCTTCAGCATTTCTGTCCGGTTGTGCAAATAAACCCTGCACCTGGGTATCAAAGTCGCCTTCGAAAGTAACCCACGCCGCCTGGGAGAGGCTGGCGATCTCATCAACATCCTTGTTCAGTACATCGAACCAGCGAAACACGTACAGTCCGGCTCTGGTTCGGGCAGTGTGTTCGGTTGGTCTCACGGTGGGGACCAGATCCATGGACTGTTGTATCTGAAACTGCGATTTCCCGATCGCTGCATCCACTGCCGTGAATGCAGCATCACCCATGGTAATCCAGTACAACTCGTTCGTTGCGAGGCCGAAGACACCGGTAAAGATACCGAAACTCTGATTGCCTTCTGCCGCATTGACTGGAATCAGCGTATCCTGGATTTTCTCGACAATATTTCGATCGTTGTTTGAATCACGATCCTTTAATTGAAACAGGTGATATGCAGTCATTGAGGTACCCCGGGTTAATAAGTATGCAGGGACAGTTTACCTGATTCCCGGATCCTGGTAATCCGGTGAACTGTCCCCGAACCGATTAGCGTGAGGAGGAGATCTTGCCCTGAATTCGTTTGGTTCGAATATTTCCGCTACCCTTGGCGTCAATCAGGAAATCTCCCGATACATCCGAGATTTTGACATCACCCGAACCTTTCGCTCCAATATGTACCTGCCCCTTGACGTGACTGATCCGTACATTCCCGGAACCGTCACTATCGATCGCAACATCATTGCCAGCTTCATCAATGTCGATATCACCTGAGCCGTCCCGCCCCACCTGTACGTGACCTCCGGCGTGGCTGATTTCAATGGCGCCTGAACCATCGGAAGGAATGTTGACATCTCCGGAGACATCCGCCAGGTCGATATCTCCGGAGCTGTCGGTAACTGTCACCGAACCAGCCAGGCCGCGTATCACAATGTCACCGGAGGAATCATCGATTCGACTGTCTGATTTGAGGTCAATACCCTTAATCTTTCCGGAACTATCGTTAATTGAAGCCGCGGAGATTCCCCGCAGGATCATATCACCGCTGGAATCCCTGATGTGAATGGGCATGCTGGCTGGTAGCTTGACCTCCAGATTCATGTAGGCGTAATCGGGATTCCAGAACATCTTTCTGGATGGCATGATGACAGTTACTATCAATGTTTGTCCGGACATTTCCGCTTCCAATCTGATGTCTTGCAGATATTTTTCGGTATCCGTACAGATCTGTCCATCGACAATGATTTCATTAGCTGCCTGACTCTGAATATCCAGTTCACCAGCCAGTGCATTGAGTTCGACACTGGTCACGACGGTAAGGTCGCGAGTTACCGAT
>CAZNFE010000138.1:4271-7281 GCA_964571945.1 uncultured Pseudomonadales bacterium | reverse complement strand
ATTGCTGCGGCGCAGTCACGCTCGGGGCGTGCAGCGCTGCTTTCATTTGTATCCGGAGCAGAAGATCGATTTTCGTGACCCGCTACACTGGACCGGGATCTACCACAACTGGAACAGTCGCTGCGCCAGTTGCCACTCCACCAACCTGCAAAAAAATTATCAGCAGGCAACCAACAGCTACACTACCACCTGGTCGGAGGTGAACGTCGCCTGTGAAGCCTGTCACGGACCTGCCGCCGAACATCTGCAGTGGGCCAACCGGAATCCCCCGCCAGACACAGCACCAGCCCACAAAGGATTTAGTTACAGCCTGGCAGATAGCGGGCTATGGAAAACTGTCAGCGACCACCAGACTGCCCAGCGGCAAACCGAATTACACGCTAAGAATCAAATCGATACCTGTGCCCACTGTCATGCATTGCGTGTTGAACTCAGCGACCCACCCATCAGCAGCGACTTTTTTGCTGACCACCAATCGCAGTTTATCGCCGATGGACGCTATTATCCCGACGGTCAGATCCGTGAGGAAGTCTACGTGTATGATGCATTCTTGCAAAGTAGGATGCACACCAAAGGCGTGGTTTGTGCCAACTGTCACGATGCCCACAGCGGCCGCTTAAAAGCCCGGGGCAATGCCGTTTGCCTGCAATGCCATCAGGCCAGCGCCTTCAATACCGAACAACACCATCATCATCAGATCAACAGCAAGGGCGCACTTTGTGCCGACTGCCATATGCCGGAAACCACCTACATGGTGGTCGACCCGCGTCGTGATCACAGCATCAGAATTCCAAGACCTGACTTGTCGAAGGAACTCGGCACGCCCAATGCCTGTAATCAATGCCACCAGGACAAGACAGTCGACTGGGCCATAAAAGCCAGTCAACTCTGGTATGGAAAAAAAGGTGATGCTTCACCTCGTGCAGACTTCGCCAGGGCACTGGCACTGGCCTGGCGAGGTGAGGCAAGCAGCGTGCCCGCCCTCGCCCGGCTTGCAGCCGATCCCAACCAGAATAGCATCATGCGTGCCAGCGCTTTGCAGCAACTTGCAAACTTTCCTGATCCACTAACGGTAAAAACCGCACGGGTTGCCCTGCGCTCAGATGACCCTGCCCTGCGCATCGCCGCCCTGCGTGCTCTGCAAATCCTGCCTATACAGAACCGGCAGGTATTGTTACCGTTAATCAATGACCCGGTTAAAGCAGTACGTATAGAACTTGCACCCATGTTGACTGGGCTACCGGCACAAAAAATTCCTGCCGCTCTGTTACCCCGGTTACAGGATGTCTTTACCGAATACATTGCTGCCCAGCGACACAACGCTGATATGCCCGGTGCGCAATTAAACCTTGGGATTTTCTACGTTACCCGGGGAGATTCACGGATGGCAGAACGAGCGTACCGGCAGGCACTCAAACTCGCACCGCGATTCATTCCCGCGCTGCTCAACCTGGCCGACTTGTATCGAAGTCAGGACCAGGATGAACGTGCGCGTCCACTATTGCTTAAAGCTATAGAGATAGCACCAGATCAAGCCTCTGCGCACCACGCACTCGGACTATTGCAGGTGCGGCAAGGAGAAACTAATTCGGCTATCGGTCACCTGCGTCGAGCCGCAGAACTCGCACCCGCGATGACTCGTTACGCTTATGTGTATGCGGTAGCACTCGATAGCACAGGTCGATTGCCCGAGGCGATCGCGACTCTGGAACAGGCCCTACAAAGTAACCCTGAAGATTATCAATTACTGACAGGTCTAAGCTATTACTACGGTAAAGCGGGGAATGAGCCAGGTGCGGAAACTCTGCGTACAAGAATACGGCAACTGTATCCGCAGAGAAAGTAATCGAAATACCTTCGGCTGTGCCGGGGGATTGTCTTTGAAGATTTTTCTGACAGACGACACTCACAATCGGCTGAAGGGAATTGTCTTCAAATCAATTTTCTCAAATCCGGAACTCATTTAATGATTTTCATTATATTAATGACAATCATTTTTTTATATGCCAGAATCCCTAATCCAGTTTGGATTACAGAGAATCACCATGGCCATCACAGAACCACTCCGTTTCAAAGGCGCACCTGGCTCCCCCTACACCCGCAAGATGCTCGCTTATCTTCGTTATCGACACATTCGTTATGAATTCCTGATTGGTGATCAGGCAGATGCGATGGGGTTACCCCAACCCAAGGTAAGCTTACTGCCAACATTTTACCTGCCCAATGACCGTGGTGAAATTGAAGCGACAGTCGATTCCACACCATTGATCCGACGGTTTGAAACGGAATTCAGCGGGCGCGAGAGCATTCCTGGTAACCCCGTGCTCGCATTCATGAATTATCTTATCGAAGACTACGCAGACGAATGGCTGACCAAAGCCATGTTTCACTATCGCTGGTACTACGAGGATGATATCGATAAGTCAGCAAAACTGTTACCGCGCTGGCGAGGCATTCAGGAGTCGGAGGAAAAATTGCAACAGATGGGTGAATTTATCGCGGAGCGCCAGATCGCCCGGTTGTATGTAGTAGGCTCAAACGATACCACTGCACCCGTCATCGAAGACAGCTACAAACGATTCCTGGATATTTTGGACGCGCTGATCCAGCGACAGCCATTTGTGCTGGGGAATCGTCCCTGCTCTGCCGACTTTGGTATTTATGCACAACTGACCCAACTGGTGAAGTTTGATCCCACTCCGGCAAAGATCTGCCTGGAGCAGGCACCCCGGGTACATGCCTGGACAGATGTCATGGATGATCTAACCGGTCAACCGGCAGCTGAAGATGGCTGGATGGCAATAGCGGATATTGCACCCGTGCTAGGCGATCTGTTGCATGAAATCGGCCGCGTTTACGCACCCGCATTGCTGGCAAATGCCGCGGCGTTGCAGGCTGGAGAAAACGAGATGCAAACTACCATTGACGGCAAGCCCTGGGTGCAACCGCCATTTCCATACCAGGCGAAATGCCTGCAATGGATTAACCGGGAATACCAGGCGCTGGGGGA
>CAZNFE010000138.1:0-4171 GCA_964571945.1 uncultured Pseudomonadales bacterium | reverse complement strand
TAAAGAGAGAATCTCGAAGATGCGTAAGTTGTATGTCTTGCTGATTGGCATGATTGTACTCGTCGGAGCGGCAACGCTCGTCGTACTGAACGTGGAAAAAGTGCAGGACCTGTTATTTGACAGGTTATCCTTTGCCATGATGCAGCAGTATCCAGAAAATATTGATGGTTTACGCGTGGTAGTGTGTGGCAGTGCATCACCACTTGGCAATGGCCCGGATCGGGCGCAAGCCTGTATTGCCGTATTGACACCTGAGCACTTCTTTCTGTTTGATGTGGGTGCCGGTTCACAGGTTCGCATTCGTCAGGCAAACCTTCCCATGGATCGACTATCCGGTGTTTTCCTCACGCACTTTCATTCAGATCATATCGCCGCCCTGCCGGATATCAGTTTGAACGCCTGGGCCATGGGTGCGAAAAACTCATTGCCGGTGTACGGGCCGATTGGTGTATCGAAGGTTGTCGACGGTTTTAATATAGCCTATGCGCTGGATCGGAAATACCGGGTTGCGCATCACGGAGCTGATCTTTTGCCACCTAAAGCAGGTCTGCTGACGGCAGTCACAATCACGCCCGGCGTCGTATTCAAGCAAGGTGATCTCACCATCACTGCATTTCCGGTAGATCATTCTCCGGTATCTCCTGCCGTGGGTTACCGGGTGGATTATGGCGACCGCTCGGTGGTCATTAGTGGTGATACGATTGCCGTCGATACCTTGTTCGTCGCAGCAAAAGGTGCAGACTTATTGTTCCATGACGCCCTGTTTCGTAACTTGATGGACATTCTGATTCCTAATGCGAAAAAAGCCGGACGCGACCGGATTGCGAAAGTTATGCATGATGTGATCGAGTATCACGCTGATTCGAGGGATATCGAAAGCCGTGCGAAACAGGCGAATGTCAGGCAACTGGTGCTTTATCACCTGGTACCGGTGCCACCGAGCAGTCTGTCCGAGCGCATGTTCCGCCGTGGCTTATCATCGGACACCATTCTGGCAGAGGATCTGATGGTTTTTGATCTGCCAGGCAATTCCAGCGAAATTCGGGTGACACGGCCGTGACCACCGGATACCGCCAGCCACGGAGCGAAACGACCCGGACAAATTTGATGCGCGCTGCTGAACAGCTTTTTGCAGATCGGGGCATCGAAAACGTGACGGTTCGCGCCATCATCGAACAAGCCGGGCAGAAGAATGAGTCCGCATTGCAATATCACTTTAAGAATCGGCCGGGCCTGATTGAGGCCATCCACCAACATCGACACACTCAGGTGCAGGAGAAGCGGGCTGAGTTACTGGCTGAACTGCTGGTTCGAAATCCTTCGCCCGATTTGCGGGAATTGTGCCGCCTGATGGTGGAACCCGCGTTTCTTCTGGCAAGAAGTGATGCCGGTTTCAGGCAGTGGGTAAAAGCATTTGGTCAAAGCCTTGCCACCTTAGGTCTGCCAGCAGTGAAACGTAGGCAGGCCTTGGAAAATCAAAGTACCCTGAAAATGATGAGCTTGCTTCGCGCAGTTCTGAGTCACCTGGACGATCGGGTGTTTGAACAGCGTTTTGACAGCGCTGTTCGGTTCGTCGGTTTGTCCATGTCTCAACAGGCACGGGAAAAACATGCATTTCGTGGTTCGGACTCCGATGTCTTTTTCAATATGTTAATAGATGCCATGACGGGATTACTTGCCGCGGAGGTATCGCATCAAACTCGCAAAACGATCGCCGCTGCGAATAAAACCCGATCAGCGGTCCGTATAAGGGAGACTCCATGAACAAACTAGTCATCACGCTAATTGCCATCGCGATTGCAGGCACCGTTGCCTGGCAAAACCGACTCGATCTAATCGTCTGGGGTCTGCCCAAGCTGCAACAAATCCGCTACCCGGTCTCGCCGAACAGACCAATTGAATGGACCAGGGGTCCGGATACAGCCATGGCACTACCTGGGGAACGCCCCCCGAACATCATTCTGATCCTGGCGGATGATATGGGTTTTAATGATGTGTCCTTATACAACGGTGGTGCAGCAGACGGCACGCTCATGACGCCGAATATTGATGCCATCGCACAACAGGGCGTGGTATTCGAGAACGGTTACGCGGCCAATGCCGTGTGTGCTCCTTCCCGAGCCACGATCCTGACTGGGCGCTACTCCACAAGGTTCGGCTTTGAATTCACCCCGTTTCCCAAAGTCGGTGGCACCATATTTCAATGGATGCAGGATATCAAACAACCCACCCTGCCCTCCTATATAAACCAGGAACTTCTGGCAAAACTGCCGGAGATGACAGACCTCGGCATGCCAACCGATGAAATCACCATTGCAGAGGTACTTAAGACAGCCGGTTACTACACGGCACACATTGGTAAATGGCACCTGGGCTCAATCAACGGAATGCGACCGGAAGACCAGGGATTCGACGACAGTCTCTATATGGCTGGCATGCTCTATCTGCCTGAAGATGATCCGGATGTCGTGAACGCCAAACGCCTGGAAGATGGAATTGAGAAGATGGTGTGGGCAAGTGCCCGATACATGGCCCAATTCAATGGCGGCGAACGATTTGAACCGAATGGTTATCTGACTGACTACTATACCAACGAAGCGGTTAAGGTGATTGAAAATAATCGTAATCAGCCGTTCTTCCTCTATCTGGCTCACTGGGGTATTCACAACCCTTTGCAGGCAACGAAAGAGGACTATAATGCCTTCCCTCACATCAAGAATCACTCCTTACGCGTTTATGCCGGAATGATTCGAGCGCTGGATCGCAGCGTCGGCAAAATCGTTAGTGCTCTGGCTGACAATGGCTTGACCGACAACACCATGATCATCTTTACCAGCGACAATGGTGGCGCCGGATACATCGCCTTACCGGACATCAACAAACCCTATCGTGGATGGAAGCTCACCCACTTTGAAGGCGGTACTCACGTGCCCTTTATGGCCAAATGGCCCGCACGAATCAAAGCGGGCACTACCATGACCGATGCAGTCCATCATATGGATCTCTTTCACACCATTGCCAGCGCGGCAGGCGCGGATATACCACATGATCGTAAACTCGACGGCGTGGATCTATTGCCCTATGTAAACCATGAGATAGAAGGTGCTCCCCATGAGACTCTGTTCTGGCGGGAAGGGCATCAGCAGTCGGTACAGCACAAGGGCTGGAAGTTGATCCGTGCGGCAAAGCCCGACAAACGCTGGCTATTCAATCTGATCGACGATCCAACGGAACAAAACAACCTGGCAGCAACACATCCGGAGCAAGTTGCCCTGCTTGAAGACTTGTTGGCTGCACACAATGCCGAGCAGGCTGAACCCATGTGGCCCAGTGTCGTGAATGCACCACAGCTCATCGACAAGGATGGCGGACAGGAATATGAGGAGGGTGATGAATACATCTACTGGCCTAACTAGGGTGCGGAATTACTGAGGGGACCTCATGAATATCAGAAGATTGTGCTTGTGGCTGATTCCAGCGATCGGTTATATAGCGTTCGCATTGTGGTACACCAATCTCGGTGGACCGCTCACTAAAGAAGAAATCAACACCTTTATCCAACTCGCGGAATCCCATGACGTTGCGCCCGAACGTATAGCGATGCTGCGAAAATTCATGGAAGAAGATACGGGAAATCAGTTTATCATGGTTAACAATCTGGACATGGCGGAGAAACCGCCGGAATTACCCGCGACCGGACCCGGAGCAAGTGCATCTGACCTGATAGACCATTATATGGAACACATGTACCCGGCACAGTTCAAACGCGCGTCGCATCCTGTCTTTTACGGCAAAGCAGTTGCTCCAGCAATGGATGTAACCGGGATTAAAAATGCTGAACTATGGACTCATGGCGCCCTGTTTCGCTATCGCAGTCGCCGCGATGTATTGGCGATTTCTACTGATCCCCGTTTCGCAGAACGACACGAATACAAGCTGGCCGCATTAGATAAGACCATCGCCTATCCAGTGGAAGCGATCCTTTATCCCTATGACCTGAGAATTCTGCTGGCGCTTTTTATATTCAGTCTGATCTCAATGCTTGATTTGATTCTGTACCGCCGCTAAATGGTGACAAGGCAATTAGTCAAAAGTAATTACACGGCTGCCGCCGCACTACGGAGAAACACAGGAACTAATTAAAACAACAATTACAGGAATGTGTCGTACA
>CAZNFE010000137.1:0-7290 GCA_964571945.1 uncultured Pseudomonadales bacterium | reverse complement strand
TTCAGTTCAACAAATATTCTCCTATCTTTTTCACTAATTTCAGTTTTTTCAAAACCGCGAAGGGACTTGGTTTCACTGGCTGGTTTTCATCCAATGGCTCATACTGTAATCGGTCCAGGCAACTACTCGTCCCATCCCTCCCGACATGTTTTGCAACCATCGGCAGGCCCAGGATAAGGTCGTCTTCGATGATCATTGACAACTCAACACGGTCCCCTTCGACTACCAGTATATCCTCCTGAATACCTTGTTCGATACGTTCTTCGTGTGAACTCATTACGATCTGGGATATTTCTACATTCACATCGAGTTCAACCGGTTCCAGGCAATACTGACACAACATGGTGACTCGGGTACCGGCATTTCCCTGTATCTGGATCTTGCCATTGCGCTGTTTCCTGAATCGCAATTTGAATATGGCATTTCCAGCCACATCCGCCAGGTATGCAGAGAATCGGCGCAGTTCCTTCTGGGGTATCTGTCCCTCCAGAGTTTGACGCTCAGCAGCCATTTTTGCAGGACTTACTGGTTTCGAAAAGGACTCAGTTAACATAAACGGCGCATCTTATTCATCACACCCGGTACTGTCAAAAGAAATATCGTCAAATTCGCCTGTTGTACCGAACAAATCGAAGGGCAATCCCTATTGATGCCCTCAAGTACCGGAAATCAGTCCACAAAGGCATCGGTTATCGGGATGGGATACGCACTTCATCCAGAAAAGCCTTGTCGATCACTGCTTGTAAATCCGGGTCGAGAGGCGCTGAAATCTGTATCTCTCCTCTACCGGAATTGCCCTTATCTGGTATTTTGATCCTGCTGGCATGTAAAAAAAGCCGTCGTACGCCTCTTTTTCGCATCAAGCGGTTGATTTCACTATTTCCATAACGATCATCACCCACGATCGCGTGTCCCGCATACTGCGTATGCACCCGTATCTGGTGCGTCCTGCCCGTAATCGGTACTGCCTCGATCAATGTAAAGTCAGGGAAGTATTGAAGTACCTTTATCCTGGTTGTAGCGGACTTACCATCAACGGCTACCTTGCTGACTCTTTCCCCACTACGGAGGATGTTCTTTTTTAGTGCACCCTGAATGAGTGTATCGTGTCTTGGCCAATGACCGCATACCAGTGCGATATAGGTTTTTTCCAATTCATGATTCCGAATCTGTTCATGCAGGCGCCGCAACCGGCTGCGTTTCTTCGCTAACAAGAGGCAACCGGAGGTAGCCCTGTCGAGTCGGTGAACCAGTTCCAGATAGTGATCATCTGAACGCATCTGTCGCAGCGATTCGATAACACCCAGACTGATACCACTGCCACCATGTACCGCCATCCCGGAAGGTTTGTTGATAATCAGTAATCCGTCATCTTCATACAGAACAGATTTTTCGAGTTGCCGTGCCAGCCGGGGCTGGATATCCGCTTGTGCTCTGGTATGGCTTACCCGAATCGGTGGTATGCGGACCTTATCTCCGGCATGCAGGCGATAGTAAGGCTTTACGCGCCCACCATTGGCTCGAACCTCACCTTTTCTCAATATCCTGTAGATCCGGGACTTCGGAACGCCTTTAAGCCTTCCAATTAAGTAATTATCGATGCGCTGACCCGCATATTCAGGACCAACTTCAACCAGTTTCACCTTTTCCATAACCATTCATAACCGGATATTGATTTCTAAAAAACTCTATGAATTTGAAGCACTTGTCAAATACTGCTACAATCGACCCGCGTGGACTAACCGAGGGGTTGATATGGGCGCAATGTAGCCCGCCCCTGATTCATCAGTCACCACATAATTGAGTGCATCGGCGTAGATATTGCTATGCCATCTAAATTAGAGAACTCAAGTAACAATTTTATAGTGTTCAGCACATTATTGTTGGGCAAATTTTAACCGTGACGGGTTATAGGTGAACATTCAAATAAGCGTCAAAATCGACAGTTTTTTTAACAGGTTTATTGAAAAGCATATTGAGTAGATTAAATACGATTATCACAATCCGAACACCGTGAGATTTCAAATGTATCAACCGGGTTTATGATCCGGATACTCCCTAACTCAATCAATAGACAGAGAATCGCACCCAAATGGCATATTTTTACAAATGAAAAAACAAGAGGTATCCATCTGATTTGACGATATTTGATTTTCGTTTGCTATAACAGCGCACAAAACGAAGTGATATCGTAATGAAAAGAATGTTAATAAATGCAACTCACACTGAAGAGTTGCGAATCGCCCTTGTCAACGGGCAAAAACTTTATGATCTAGATATAGAGAGCCAGGCCAGAGAACAAAGGAAAGCCAACATATACAAAGCGCGGATCACTCGCGTAGACCCCAGCCTTGAGGCTGCTTTCATCGACTACGGCGCCAATCGCCACGGCTTTCTCCCACTGAAAGAAATTTCGCGTGAGTATTTCAAATCTCGCCCGTCCAAGGGTGGACGCCTAAATATCAAGGATGTCGTCAGCGAAGGTATGGAACTTGTCGTACAGGTCGACAAGGAAGAGCGAGGAAATAAAGGGGCAGCGCTCACCACCTTTATCAGTCTGGCTGGAAGATACCTGGTACTCATGCCAAATAATCCTCGCGCCGGTGGTGTTTCCAGACGTATTGAAGGTGAAGGCCGAGAAGATCTCAAGCAAGCACTGGGACAGCTGGATATTCCTGCCAACATGGGAGTGATTGTTCGTACTGCAGGCATGGGCCGAAGTGCAGAAGAGCTGCAATGGGATCTGAATTATCTGTTACAGCTTTCAGATTCGATCACAAGAGCAGCAAATGAAAACCAGAGTCCTGTTTTAATCTATCAGGATAGTGACGTAGTCATCCGGGCAATTCGTGATAATCTCAGAGAGGATATTGGGGAAATTCTGATCGACACGGAAGAAGCTCTGGGGCGCGTAAAGCAGTTTATCGAACAGGTGATGCCGCACTACATATCCAGAGTCAAGTTGTACGATGACTCAGTCCCTTTATTTAACCGTTATCAGATTGAAGGACAGATCGAATCCGCATTTCAGCGTGACGTCAGACTGCCCTCCGGCGGTTCAATCGTCATTGATCCTACAGAAGCACTGGTCTCAATTGACATCAATTCCGCCAAAGCTACTCGCGGATCCGATATTGAAGAAACCGCACTACACACGAATCTCGAAGCCGCAGATGAAATTGCCAGACAGTTGCGCCTGAGAGATAAAGGTGGCCTTGTCGTGATTGATTTTATCGATATGGCATCTGTTAAAAATCAACGTTTGGTGGAAGCCAAGATGCGTGATGCATTACAAATGGATCGTGCAAGAGTTCAGATCGGTCACATTTCACGGTTTGGTCTGCTGGAGATGTCGCGCCAGCGCCTTCGACCTTCCCTGGCCGAAACGAGTGGCATCGTTTGCCCGCGCTGTAATGGTTTGGGATCCATCAGGGATATTGAATCACTCGCGCTTTCGATCATGAGACTTATGGAAGAGGAAGCTTTAAAAGAAAGCAGTTCACAGATCAGAGCCATTGTGCCTTTGACGGTTGCAGCATATCTGTTAAATGAAAAGAGATCGGTATTGTCAGAAATTGAAGAAAGAAATCACGTCAAATTGGTCATCGTACCGTCAGCGGATATGGATACGCCCCATTACCAGGTGGATCGCATCCGCTCTCAGGATGAAGAAGATAATGCGGAATCCAGTTATGAAATAAGCACTGAAGTGCACGAACCTGATATGCAGGCAGTTTCAAGAACCCAACCTGTGCAGCAGCAGGCCGTAGTACAGAGAGTCACTCGAAAGGGACCGCCACCTGTGAGCGCAGAAAGCAATGACAGGGGATTGTTAAGCAAGCTGTTCGGTAGCCTATTCAGTTCCGACGATGAGACGGCGGCAAAACCTGCTAAGCAACCGAAAAAAACTCCTTCCCGCGCTGCCAGCGGGAATCGTTCAGGCCGCGATAATACGAACAGAAAAACCCGGGATAACCGTTCCAGGCAACAGAATCGCTCTCGATCTGAGCAACCGAAAAATGCCAGAAAAACAGATGACCAGCGCAAATCTGCTGCAAATAAGCCAGCACCAAGACAAAAGAGCAGGCAAAATTCAAAAGCAGATAATCGTGATTCCACGCACGCTGAAAACAGCCGGGCTAAAACTGTCAACAAACCACAAACTGCAAAAGACCAACAGCAGGACGCTCCATCAACTGACAAAAGAAACCAGGGTAACCGACAGAGAAACCCGCAACGCAGACGCACCCGTGATCAACGCCAGCTCGCCGGTAAAAATTCGGAAACCTCTAGTGTCAGCACTGATACGCGAAAACAGCCAGTGCAGTCTTCAGCACCACAGCAGCGGGAAAAAGCAGCTCCAAAACCAACTCAGACAGACCTTCGGAATGCTGACCAGGAAAAAATGGATGATGCACCGCACGTTACAGATACAGTTCCCACAACTCCTCCTGCCGAAGCAAATACCGGTGCAAGTGAAGTTAAATCAGCAAAACCGCGTGCAGTAGCTAAAGGCAGGGCTGCAAATGACCCGAGAAACAAGAGAAGCCGTTCAAACGAACCGGCTCCTGCCGCCCGAGATGAGGCAATATCAGTTATTGAATCAGATGTAAATCGACTCTCTGACAGCATCACCAGCGCAGCAGAGGCAGCGGAAACTTCTGCTCCTTCAACACCGATAGAATCAGTTGCAGATAACGATATTGATACTACTGCTTCAAATTCAAATGATTCATCAGGGCATGTCGATGAGTCTCCCTCAGTTGATGATGCGACTACTGCCGGGGAATCCCAGACAGCCAAAGCACCGAACAAACCATCGAACGTACCCGCTTCACCTGACCGGGATGCAGAAGTTTCCTCCTCAGCCAAAAAGACCAAACAGAAACCTGCGGTACGTGGCAGAGCAGCAAACGACCCCCGACTCAAACGTGACCAGACCGGGTCATCAAAGCCGGTGAGTGGACCAGCAGGGCAACCTGAAGAAGAACCGACTATCCCGTTGCAGGATGATCCCGGGACTGGATTCAGTGTCGATACCAGCAATTCAGATACCGATGAAGCGCATACGGAACTTTAGCGATCCGCGGTCGAATCATGATGGAATTATCCACTTAATTCGGGAAGTCCTGGTCTGAACTTCCCGATTACACCAGTTGCGGCTCGACCTCCAGGTCTAAGCCAAAGTGCTCTTGCACGCTGGACTGGATTAGGTCTTTCAAATTGAGGAAATCGTCCGGTTTCGCCTGCCCTCTGTTTACCAGTACCAGAGAATGTCGTTGCGAGACAACCGCGTCTCCACAGTTTTTCCCTTTAAGTCCGCACTGATCAATCAGCCATGCTGCCGACAATTTAACTCCGCTGCCAAGCTCATTGCCTGGCATATCAGGGTGCTTCAGTTGCAGCCGGTGATACTGCTCAACCGGGACGATTGGGTTCTTGAAAAAACTACCCACGTTAGCTTCAGAGGATGGATCCGGCAAACGATCTTTCCTGATTCGAGTCACAGCCTCTGCAATTGCTTTACCTGTTACTTCAGGGAGGTGCATTCGCTGCAATTCCGTTTGCAATGTTTGGTAGCAGCTAACTAATCTGGACTGACGTTGCAGCTTCAATCTGATCGCTGTCACTATGTAGCGATCCTTCGCTATACCTTTGAAAACACTGTCCCGATAATCCAGACCACATGCATCTCGGGTCAGGACTGATTGTTTGAGGGATTGTCTATCCAGCACAATCAGGTCATGGAGCACATCCCCAAGTTCAACTCCATATGCACCGATATTTTGTACCGGAGCGGCTCCAACTGAACCTGGTATCATCGACAGGTTTTCCAGACCGTACAATTCTTTATCCAGCGTATAAGCAACCAGATCCTGCCAGCATTCCCCGGCAGCAGCTTCCACAATCACCGAAGAATTTTGTGGGTGCAGTTTAATTCCCTTGATCGATATCTTGATAACCAGGCCATCGTAATCGCCGGTAAAAACGATGTTACTACCTTCACCAAGCACCATCACAGCCAGATTTTTTGAGCGAGCGAATTGCAATGCTGCCCGTATTTCATCAATCGAATGAACTGTTGCGAAAAAGCGAGCATGCACATCGAGACGTAGAAAGTTTTTAGTTGCTAGCGAATAATTATTTGCTATGGCCATATCGTTCATCAGGCGAACATGTCTCGTACACGCTTCAGATCTCCCTCTGTATCGATACCGGGAGGAATGGATATAGATGCTATCTGAACATCAATATCAACCCCGTACCACATAGCACGCAATTGTTCGAGACGCTCTATATTCTCCAACGGGCTCGGATCCCACTTCACAAATTCGTCTAACACATTTACTCTGTATGCATAAAGCCCTAGATGTCTGTACCATTTCCCCGCACGTGGGATCACTTTTTCAGAACTTGCAAATGTATCTCTGGACCACGGGATCGGCGCGCGGCTGAAATAAAGTGCTTTGCCTGATTTATCCATTACTACCTTTACGATATTTGGGTCGAACAGATCATCCAGGTTATCGATCACCTCACATAAAGTCGCAATCCTGGTTTTTGCCATGCGAAGATTCTCTGCAACTTGATTGATTACCTCGAACGGGATCATGGGTTCATCACCCTGAACATTTACGACTATATGGTCTTTCGGCAGTTGTAATGTGCTGGTTACTTCCTGTAATCGATCTGTACCAGAAGGGTGCACCGTTGCTGTCATGCAGCATGCACCGCCGAAAGCAGCTACTGTATCAGCAATTCGCTGGTCGTCAGTAGCCACGATTACTCGTTCGGCACCGCTCTTTGATGCGCTCTCAAAGACGTGTTGAATCATCGGCTTTCCAGCGATATCAATCAGCGGTTTTCCCGGTAACCTCCGGGATTGGTACCTGGCTGGTATAATGACACTAAAGGCCACAAATCACCCGGATGCCAGCTCTTCGCTATCAAGTTTTCTGGCCTCTGATTCGAGCATGACGGGAATCCCGTCATTTATCGGATAAGCCAATCTGTCGGCTCGACAGATTAGTTCCTGCGCTTCTTTATCAAAGCTTAACGATTCCTTGCACAAAGGGCATACCAGTATTTCCAATAGTTTCTTATCCATGCAATCCCTCCAATCCCTCCAAACCTAACAACCCAGCACCATCTTCAAAAATAGCTGTTTAAACACTACCAGACACAATGGTCTTATTGAAAGCGAAAACCCCTGGCTTTACCGGGGAGAATATCGATGTCCATTCAAGGGTATCGTCAACCACATGTTATGCTGCGATCTGTTCGCTTTCA
>CAZNFE010000136.1:0-7297 GCA_964571945.1 uncultured Pseudomonadales bacterium | reverse complement strand
TGCTCCATATGTGAGCGAGATGGTACGTAAGCAATTACTAACTGATTACGGTCAGAATGCGTACAGTGCCGGATTTACTGTTCACACCACCATCGATGGAAAACTGCAATCTGCTGCCCAACAAATACTGCAGTCAAACCTGGATAAATACGACCGTCGCCATGGCTATCGTGGTCCCGAAAAGAAGAGGATTGATGGCACCGACGAATATCTGGTTGCTCCCGAGTATGGATTCCCTGCCAGGTGGACCGAAACTCTTGCAAATACGCCTGTAGTCGGCAATCAGTATGCGGCAATCGTGATCTCTGTATCGGACCAAAGCATGGTTGTATTGACTGCATCAGGGCAGGAAGTGGAACTGGAATGGGATCAGCTAAAATGGGCACGAAAATATCAATCAGCTGACATCAGGTATCCAGTTCCCAGACAAGCGGGCGAAATTGCAGGTGAGGGAGACCTGGTCCGAATTTCACTCGACGAACAAGGTCACTGGAAATTGGGTCAAATTCCGGCTATTCAAGGGGCACTGGTAGCCCTGAATCCCAAAACCGGTGGCATTCGCGCATTGGTGGGTGGCTATGATTTTTCATACCAGCAATACAATCACGCAACTCAGGCGAAACGACAACCGGGATCCAATTTTAAACCCTTTTTCTACGCCGGTGCCCTGGAAAATGGTCTTACTGCAGCCAGCATCTTCAATGATGCGCCTGTTGTATTACCGGGCGGTCAACTGGAAGAAGTCTACAGGCCATCGAATTCAGGAGACAAGTTCAGGGGCAATATGCGCCTGCGGGAAGCCTTGTATCGTTCTATCAACCTGGTCTCGCTAAGAGTCATTCTGGAATATGGACCGGACAATGCAGTTAATTATGTACGTCGCTTTGGCTTTGACACCTCAACATTCCCCCGGGATACGCAACTAGCATTTGGTGGCGGCACAATCGCCCTTTCTCCTTTGCAGGTAGCAACAGGCTATGCCAGTTTTGCGAATGGAGGTTTCAAGGTACAAGAGCACCTGGTTTCGTCGATAGAGACATTGGATGGCAGAGTAGTCTTTGCGGCGAAACCGGCTCCATTATGCACGCAATGTGCGTCTGGTGATCCAGAGATCCAACCGGCACCACGCGTGATTGAAAAGCGAGTTGCCTTCATTATGAACTCAATCCTTCGAGACGTTATTCAAAAGGGTACCGGCCGCAAGGCTTACAGAGCACTCAAACGAAAAGATCTGGGTGGCAAGACCGGTACTACGAATGATGCCGATATCTGGTTTTCCGGTTTTAATCGCGAACTGGTCACTACCACCTGGATGGGCTTTGACAGTAATGAGCCAGTCGGCTCCCATGAGTATGGATCCACCGCACCGCTTGACACCTGGATAGACTTTATGAAAATTGCACTGCCGGAAAAAGAAGATATTCCGCTGCCATTACCAGACGGTGTTGTACAGGTTCGAATCAACCCGGCAACCGGATTGAGAGCCAGGGCTTCAGATGCCCAATCCATATTTGAGCTTTTCAGAGATGAACATGTACCACCTGAATCTCCGGTGATCGCAGATCAAAAGAAAGTCGATCAAGCAACCAAATCCATATTCTGAGTCTGAGGTGATGTCGGGTATCTGTTTCCGGTGGTGCGGCATACCGACAAGAACTAGGTAGCCTTATTTGATCGACCTGTTGCCAAAACGTTTATTGAATTTATCAATACGACCCGCGGTATCAATCATCTTCTGCTTACCGGTGTAGAATGGGTGGCATTGTGAGCAAACTTCCAGATGGATGTCTTCACAAACAGTGGACTTTGTCTTGATTTCATTTCCGCAGCTACAGACCGCAGTGATATCTTCATATTTGGGGTGGATGTCTGTTTTCATTTCTGATCCTGTGCTGAGATACCTTGAAAAAGGTGACCGCGAATGATACCAGACTTCTTTAGAATGGCAATCAGTTTTCACATGAATAGTGTTCTACAGCAATGACTTCCGGGCAAATTTTCCTGAGATTGGCGATTCCCTCACCCGTGAGGAGTACATTCGATTACCTGCCAGATGATGATTCTGATATCTCCAATCTTGTGCCTGGAATTCGCGTCCTGGTGCCATTTGGCAAACGTCAGGTGGTAGGCATATTGTTAAATGTAGTGGCATCAACCGAGGTTGCTCCACAGAAGCTGAGGCGGATTATTCGAAAGCTGGATTCGGTTCCTGCAATAACACCCGAGATTATGAGCCTTTGCCGCTGGGCTGCTGCCTATTATCAGCATCCCGTGGGTAATGTACTGATGCATGCCTTACCAGCAACATTAAAAAAACCCGATAAGAAACCAATTGAACCGGTTCACTCGATTGCCGTTACATCTGCCGGATTTGGAATCGACCTTGATGGTATGAATAATTCGCCGCGGCAGCGCGATATTTTGCAGCAGTTGACTCAAGTTTCCCAGCCGATCAGCTCGGGAACGCTCAGGAGCATGCATATCCAGGGACCATCCCTAAAAGCATTGGTGGATAAGCACCTGCTGGAATGGACCTCAGCCGAACGAATTCCTGTACCCTGGCACACATCTGCCAAAGCACTGATTAATAATTCACCGTACACACTCAATGCAGAACAGAGCGCTGCAGTGGACACTATTTCGGGCAGCATTGGCTACCATACCTGCTACCTGCTAAACGGCATTACCGGCAGTGGCAAAACAGAAGTCTATCTCCGCGTGATTGAAAACGTCCTCAAGCAGGGCAAGCAGGCTCTGCTACTGGTTCCGGAAATAGGTTTGACTTCTCAGACTGTAAATCGATTTCAGGAACGCTTCAATGTCCCTCTGGTGGTACTTCATTCGGCGCTCACCGATCAGGAACGATTGAACGGCTGGGTGGCCGCCAGGGAGGGGGAAGCGGCGATAATCATCGGCACCAGGTCAACCATCTTCACCCCATTACAGAATCCGGGTGTGATCGTGGTCGATGAGGAGCATGATGCTTCTTACAAACAGCAGGAAGGTTTTCGTTATTCAGCCAGAGATCTGTCCGTGATGCGTGGCCGGGATGAAAGAATCCCCGTCCTGCTTGGCAGCGCCACACCCTCTCTTGAATCAATCCATAACGCAAACCGAAAACGCTACCAGGCACTTCACTTGACTCACCGCACCGGACATGCGTCCACTCCCACCTTCAGTCTTCTGGACATCAAAAATTGCCCCCTTGACTGCGGCTTTTCCATACCCCTGGTTAAAATGCTGGGTGAACATCTTGATCACGGCAACCAGGTACTGGTATTTATAAACAGGCGGGGGTTTGCGCCAACGTTGATTTGCCATCACTGTGGCTGGATTGCCCACTGTAAACGCTGTGACGCCAGGCTTACAGTTCACAAACTGCACAATTCGCTGCGATGTCATCATTGCAACGCTCAGTCGAAAGTGCCTGTTCGATGTCCTGTTTGCGACGCTGTGGCACCTGTGCCACTGGGCATTGGCACGGAACGAACGGAATCCACCCTGCAGAGAATGTTTCCCGAGCATCCGGTAATCCGAATCGACCGTGATACGACCAGGCGAAAATCTGCCATGTCGGAATTTATCAGTGATGTGGCTGATGGGAAGCCATGTATTCTGGTTGGTACCCAGATGCTGGCAAAAGGCCATCATTTTCCCAATGTGACACTGGTTGCAATCATGGACATTGACGCCGGTTTATTCAGTGCTGACTTTCGAGCGATCGAAAAAACAGGTCAGCTGATACTCCAGGTTTCCGGTAGATCAGGCCGGGCGGAAAAACCAGGCCAGGTTGCCATTCAGTCCCACTTCGCTGATCACCCGATGCTGCAAACTATTATTCATCTTGGCTATGATGCATTTGCACAGCGAATCCTGCAGGAACGGCGTGATACCCGATTACCACCTTTTTCCTATCTCGCCGTACTCCATGCACAAGCGACCGACAAATCAAGGCCTACAGAATTCCTGGTTAGCGCAAGGACGTTCGCAGAAAGCCTTACCCCTGGGGATGATCCGATAGAGATCTACGGACCGATTCCATCAATCATGGAGAAGAGAGCTGGAAAATTTCGGGCACAGCTGTTGCTGCAAGGAAACTCCAGGAAGCACCTGGGTAATTTTTTGACGCAATTAGTCACCTGGATCGAACAAAGTCATGTCACCTCGCGAGTGAGATGGTCAATTGATGTAGATCCTCTCGACATAATCTGAACAGGCCTATGTTAAACTGGATTCTTTAGGTTTCCCGAGAATAGCGATCTATTAATGGACTATGCAAAACGTGCCAATCAACCGACCCAGGTGAAATCCGGAATACCCGGCTGGGTCTGGTTCTTCACTGGATTGATCAGCGGTTTGTTCATTGCATTTCTCTTTTACCTGGGTGAATACACACACGCCGAGAAGGCTGTGGTGGTAGACGATAAACCAAAGGCAAGGATTATTCGACCAGACGAGTTAACAAAAGAATTGAAGCTGGACTTTTATGAATTATTCCCTAAATCCGAAGTACCTGTAATCGAAGAGTATGTCAGTGATGATAAGAAAATCCAGGTAAAGGATAAGTCAGTCTATATCCTGCAGGCCGGGTCTTTCAGGAATGCGGAAGATGCAGACAGCTTGCGTGCACAGGTTATTTTGTTGGGTCTGAACGCTTATATCAGACCCGGTGAAGTGAAGGGTGAATTCTGGCATCGCGTACTGGTCGGACCACTGGACTCTGCAATCAAGCTCAACCGGGCTCAGGATAAGCTGGCAGAGGCGGGCATAGAGTCAATTCCCCTGAAACTGGAAAGCCGCTAGCAGATAGATCGAGATCAACAATGCATTCTATAGGCTGGACTTGAAAACAGCAGCAAATACCCCAAACTATTAAGAACCGGAACAATCCAGGCACTACAGAGGACATATCCTGTTGGATCAATTCAGAGGCACCACTATCCTGTCTATACGACAGGACAACCACGTTGTGATCGGTGGAGACGGGCAAGTTTCCATGGGAAACACGATCATGAAAGGAAATGCCCGTAAAGTGAGACGCCTTTACAAAGATCAGGTGCTGGCCGGGTTTGCTGGAGGTACGGCAGACGCGTTCACTCTCTTCGAAAGGTTTGAAGGCCAACTGGAAAAACACCAGGGTCAACTGGTTCGTGCAGCAGTGGAACTGGCGAAAGACTGGCGGACAGACAGGGCATTGCGCAGATTGGAAGCTCTACTGGTAGTTGCCGACCGCGAAGCATCCCTGGTAATCACCGGCAATGGTGATGTGATAGAACCCGAAGCCGGTATCATGGCCATCGGTTCAGGTGGACCCTACGCTCAATCTGCAGCTACTGCACTGACTGAAAATAGCAATTTAAACGCCCTGGAGATCGTTGAAAAATCCCTCAAAATTGCGGCTGATATCTGCGTCTTTACGAACCATAACCGCACCATTGAAGAGCTTAAATGGTAGGCGATGTAAGTTGATTTTGTGGAACACAACCGACCTGCATGAATTAGGTTTCTGATCCATTGATTCCTTTTGAGATTGTCCAGCAATGACCGAGACACGCAAAGTAATATGTCAACAATGACCCCCAGAGAGATCGTTCACGAGTTGAACAAGCATATAGTTGGCCAGGACCAGGCCAAACGGGCAGTCGCTATCGCGCTGAGAAATCGGTGGCGGAGGTTGCAACTTGATGAATATCTCAGGGCCGAGATTTCCCCGAAAAACATCCTCATGATCGGTCCAACCGGAGTTGGCAAAACCGAGATCGCGAGAAGACTCGCAAAAATGGCTGGCGCTCCATTCATCAAAGTTGAAGCAACCAAGTTTACGGAAGTTGGTTACGTTGGTCGAGATGTTGAATCCATCATCAGGGATCTGGTGGATGTAGCCGTAAAGCTGCTACGGGAACAGCAAGTGAGCAAGGTCCAGCACCTTGCCGAGGATGCTGCCGAAGAAAGAGTCCTGGACACGTTGCTTCCGCAAGCGCGAACCGACTCATCCGATCCATCCCAGGAGACTGAATCCAGTACGCGCCAGATATTTCGCAAAAAACTGCGGGAGGGTGATCTTGATGAGAAGGAGATCGAAGTCGAGCTGGCAACCACTTCTATTGGTGTTGAAATTATGGCACCACCCGGAATGGAAGAGATGACTGACCAGCTTCAGAATATGTTTTCCAGCATGAGTAAGGACAAAACCCGGACGCGAAAACTTAAAGTTAAAGATGCCTTGAAACATCTTCGTGATGAGGAGGCCGCCAAGCTTATCAACGAAGAAGATTTGAAATCTCAGGCGGTCGAGGCAACTGAACAAACCGGCATCGTGTTTATCGACGAACTGGATAAAGTCGCAAAACGTAGTGAAACAGGTGGTGTTGACGTGTCGAGAGAAGGCGTGCAGCGTGATCTCCTGCCTCTCATCGAGGGGTGCACCATTTCGACAAAATACGGTACAGTAAAAACCGACCACATTCTCTTCATCGCATCGGGTGCTTTTCATCTGAGCAAGCCATCTGACCTGATTCCGGAACTACAGGGGCGCTTACCGATTCGGGTTGAGTTAGATCCACTATCAGCCAGTGATTTTGAAAGAATTCTGACCGAACCTGACGCATCATTGACCGAACAGTACCAGGCGCTACTTGATACCGAGGGGTTGCGCATTGAATTTGCCAAGACGGGCATTAATCGAATCGCAGAGGTAGCCTTTCAGGTCAACGAAAACACCGAAAATATTGGTGCCAGAAGATTGCATACGGTAATGGAGAGATTGCTTGAGGAAATCTCCTTTGCCGCGGGTGACCTGGTGATCGAAAAGTCGGGCAAAATCACTATCGACGCCGGATACGTTGATGAGCATCTCTCGGCACTGGCCACCGATGAAGATCTGAGCCGTTACATTTTATAATATTTGAGACTGATACCGATGATGCCTAAAGAAATCTGCCTGCATCAAAAATCCGCCATCCTCGAATTAACTTATTCGGATGGTTCAAACTACCAGTTATCTGGTGAATACCTGAGAATTTATTCACCATCAGCCGAAGTCAGGGGACACAGTCCTGACCAGGCAGTGCTGCAGGTCGAAAAGAAAAATGTCCACATCACCAGTATCGAACCCCAGGGCAATTATGCGATCAGGATCGAATTCGATGATGGCCATGATTCAGGCATCTATTCATGGGATTATCTGCTGGAACTGGCACGTAATCAGGAGAGCTATTGGCAGGACTATCTATCCCGTCTTGAGGCTGCCGGAGGCTGCAGGGAGTCGAACATCATCGCTAGCACCTCAGTAAAGCAA
>CAZNFE010000135.1:0-7368 GCA_964571945.1 uncultured Pseudomonadales bacterium | reverse complement strand
GTGGTAGCTCCCGGTCCAGTGTGGCGGGTCACGAAAATCGATCTTCTGCTCGGGATACAAATGAAACCAGCGCTGCCCGCCCCGATCCTGACTGCGCGTGTCCCAGGCAATGTTAAGGGCCTGGTACCGTCCGTCAGGAAAGCCGATCAAATATTGCTGAAGCGTGTGCAGACCAAAGGTATAGCTGATTTCAAAAGTCTGTATGTCCCCAGTGGCGTTATCTGTGTCCACATAATAATTGCCGTTCTTGCGATAGAAGCGACTCTGTACACCATCGTATTGAAACTCTGCGTCATTAAAATCACCCAGTACCGTCGTGGCATTGGCCGCCTGCATCGCGGCAAAATGATCTGATTGCTGCCAGAGCTGGTACTGCTCGGTATGACATTCGAAGCAGGTTTCACTGCCAACATATAACCTGTTGTCTGGACTAGCCATACATAGCGGAGCGAATACTGCCAGCGAGAGGCGTAGCAAATGATCCAAATTGTTTTTTCCAATGAAGCGGGAGTCGCATAGAGACAATGTGATTGGTAATGGGGTATAGAATGGTTATCCTACCTGAACTTTGGTAACCAATTGCCATGCGCCTTGATCATATCATTGCAGAGCCTGCGAATCTCATCGATGGACAGTTCCGCCGCAGTATGCGGATCGAGCATTGCCGCCTGGTAAACTGCATCTTTCTTTCCGGTGAACGCGGCTTCCAGGGTCAATAACTGGGTATTGATATTGGTCCGGTTCAGGGCAGCGCATTGTTCGGGCAAGTCACCGACGTAAGTGCCTTGCACACCGTTTTTGTCCACCAGACAGGATACCTCGACGCAGGCGTTTCGGGGTAAGTTCGTGATCAGGCCATCATTCAATACATTACCACCAATTACGGTGGGGTTGCCCGTCGTGATCGCCTCCATGATATACGAACCGTATTCCCTGGTGCGGCGATGAGTCAACTGCTTACCGCGCAGACTTTTCTTCTGTTCCTGCCATTGTTGGATCTGGTAAATGCACCTTCGCGGATATTCATCCAGGGGTATATTGAACTCTTCGATTAATTCGGGACACCCGGATTTGATAAAATAGGGTACATACTCGGACAGGTGCTCGGATGATTCGGTGATGTAGTAACCAAAATTCAACATCATATACAATCGAACCATGTCCCAGTTCTTCTCTGGACCTTTACGCCAGACACGCAATTTCTGGCGAGCCCGTTTCTTGATTTCCGGATACAGGTCTTTGCCGCCATCGGTGATTTCGAGCAACCAGGCCATGTGGTTGATGCCAGCGATCTTCCACTGCAGATCCTGCACCTCATCCGCCATACCAAGATTAAGCAATAGATGACGTGCACACACCTGGACCGAATGGCATAGCCCGACGGTATTGATCCCGGTCTGGCGGAGTATGCCGCCGGTCAATGCACTCATCGGATTGGTATAGTTTAGAAACCATGCGTCAGGGCACACCTTTTCCATATCTCTGGCGATGTCCAACATCACTGGAAAGGTGCGAAGTGCACGAAAAATACCGCCAATACCTATCGTATCGGCAATGGTCTGGCGGAGTCCGTATTGCCGCGGAATTTCAAAATCGACGATAGTCGCCGGATCATAACCACCCACCTGAATGGCATTGACCACAAAGTCTGCCCCTCGCAACGCCTTGCGACGCTGCCTTGTCCCCAGCCAGGTTTCGATCCGCGCGCGGCCTGCATTGATTTTCCTGTTCAAGCCACGTATTACTGCGGCGGATTCTTTCAGTCGGATTGGGTCGATATCATAGAGCGCGATTTCAGCATCCTGTAATGCCTCTGTGCACATGGCATCACCCAGAATATTCTTGGCGAACACGGTACTACCGGCGCCGACGAAAGTAATTTTTGGCATATACTCACCTTGGAAAAATTTTCAGAAAAAACGAAAAAGCTACTACAGGCCAAATACAGTTTGCCATTGACTGAAACGAGCTTCACGCTCCGATTCATTCCACTGGGGCTCAAATGTTCTGTCCACTCGATACAATATGGTTGAAGAACCTGGTTCCCAAATACCGCAGGCTTCTCCGGCCAGAAGAGCTGCACCATAGGCAGTCGCTTCCCTCGGAGCCATTCTTTCGATGCGGCAGCCGAGTATATCGGCCTGAATTTGCATCAGTGTATCGTTCCCGGAGGCGCCACCATCCACCCGCAGGGTGTCGGGTCTAGGTAGCTGAGAATCCAGATAGATCCGGTCAACCATCTCTCGCACTCGAAATGCTACCCCTTCGATAGCGGCACTGACAATGTGCTCTTTTGAAGTCCCGAGCGTGAGCCCGTCAAATGCGCCGAATCGATCGAAAACATTGTGCGGTGTTCCCAGACCCTGCAGCGCAGGTAAGAAAGATACACCGCCGGTATCAAGATTATCTTTTTCTAACGATGATGCCTGGGCAGGGTCATCGAGTATGCCCAACTGACTGAGCCAGCCAAATACGGCACCGGCTGTGATGACCATTCCTTCTACAAGTAGTGTATGCTCACCATTTCTGGTCCAGGCGACTGCAGGATAAGAACCGGTTGCCAGTTTGAGTTCGCTGCCAGAATTCACATCACAGGTGCCGGAAGTTCCATAGCTGATCTTGGCCATACCCGGCGCGAGGCAGGCCTGTCCGTATAGGGCACTTTGCTGGTCGCCGATGATCGCCCCGATGGGCACTTTGGCACCCAGTATTTCGGGGTCGGTATATCCTGCAATGCCGATTGAATCTACAATTTCCGGAAAGAACGAGGAGGGTAGCTTCTGAACCTCCAGGAGATCATCAAACCACTTCCAATCCGTTAGAAAATCGAAATATCCGGTTGCAGAAGCATTGGAAGCATCGGTAACGTGGATCGCTCCGCCGCTTAATCGCCATGCCAGAAAGGTGTCGACATTCCCCCAGGCCAGTTCTTTATTGTGTACTCTTTGATAACCGTTCGGCAGGTGATTGAGTACCTGTTCCATTTTCGATACCGCTGCCAGGGCATTTGAGGTGATGAAACCTTGTTCCAGCAGTTCTTCGGCTCTTGCCTTGCCACGCTGGTCCTGCCAGACAATGGCGGGTCCCGCTGACTGACCCGTCGCACGTTCCCAGATTATGATGGTGGTTCGCTGTCCGGTGATCCCGATACCAGCGAGATCGTTGGCTCTGATACCGCATTTATTGAGTGCGGATTCTATTGCCGCAAGGGTTGTACGCCATAAACTATCCGGGTCCAGTTCCACAAGCCCCGCGGCCGGGTAACTAAGCAGGTAACTGCCGGATGCATAGCCTTGTACCTGCCCGGTATCGTCGACGACCATTGCCATAACGTTGGTAGTACCGGCATCGATGGCTAGCGTGTATCTACTCATGGGGAATCAGCACATCCGGGTTCAGGATGTTCTCCGGATCCAGCGTCTTCTTCAGGCTTCTCAGCAGACCAACACCGGTTGCACCGATCTCTGCCGGCATGTAGTCCCTGCGAACCCGGCCAATACCATGGTGGTGTGCGATGCCGCCGCCACCTTCAATGGTTGCCTCCATCACCCGTCGCCAGCAATCCTGATACAGTGTATCCAGCATGGATGCATCATCGGTTCGCGCGACAAAAGTGAAATAGAGATTGATGCCTGAGCGATAGCAATGAGAACTGTGGGCTGAAGCATTCAGCATGTTGTCTGCTTCGTTCAGGGAAGCGATGGCATTCTCATAGATGGGGCCAATCCGGTCCCAGGTGGCAGCAATTTCAATGGTGTCCAGGGTCATGTTCTTCTCGAGAAAGCTTGTGAAACCGCCTGCATGATTCCTGACTTCCAGCCAGTGAGTGACCGTTTCAGCCGGGGCAGGAGCACAATTCATTTCCCTGGCCATGTCCTGGCATGCGTTGATTTCCGCATCGACTCTGGTGGTTGGGCCTTCATGCACCATGGTGATTAAGCAATCCTTGTTTTGGGCATAGTTCTCGAATTTCAGTCTGGTCTCGATGGCGTCGTATTGTCGCATGACCGGCGGCATCCAGCCGGATTGAATGATATAACGTTGGAGCTCGAATCCCTGTGCCATATCGGGCGCATAAAATGCCGTGTATGCTCTTTTTTCCGGCTGCCAGCGCAGGGAAAAAGTGACCGCAGTGACGATACCCATGGTACCTTCACCGCCGATAAAGAGTTGTTTGAGATCGGGTCCAGCCGATGCCCTGGGGGTTAGTCTGGTTTCCAGAATTTCACCATTTGGCAGTACTACTTCCAATCCCATTACCACGTTTTCGATATTGCCATAAGCGCTGGAAAATTGTCCGGAAGCCCGTGTCGACACCCAACCGCCAACGGTACTGAGATCAATGGATTGCGGATAATGACCGGTGGTCATACCTTCCCTGTTCAGGGCACTTTCTGCATCGGCACCCCTGACACCGGCGTCGAAGGTCGCCAGCAGGTTGTGTTTGTCGATGTTCCGGATCCGGTTCATGGAACTCATGTCCAGCAGAATGGTTTCCGGTGTGGCGACAATACCCGTGCAGACCCCGGACCCCAGCCCGAAGGGAACCAGCAGAGCCTTGTTTTCACGGCACACGTTTACCACCTTCACTACATCGTCGGTGTTTTCCGGTTGTACGACACAGGCGGGATTTGGCGCACCGCGGCCCTGCAGATCTGCCAGTTCATTGGGTGCTGAATAGTCACGCCGCCGCTCACGTAATGTGGCTGCATCGGTTTTTACCTTTTCGGTGCCGATTGCCAGTTTAAGTTTTTCAATAATCTCGGTTGCCATATAAAACATGTTTCCTAAATTGCGATCCTGTCACGAAGTAACCGGGTCAGCACCGATTTATTTTCCTAGAATGCTCATCTCTGTCTGTCGACGTAGTCGGCATTGCGTTATTTGTCGGTCTTTTTCCGCATCAGACCAGTGCAACAGATCAGCCATGACCTGAGCTGCCGGTTCCAGTGCATCCATGCCGCCATTTTTATCGAAATTTGATCGAGCACTTCTGCGCACCCAATAGTCTTCCAGTGTCAGGGCACCCTCTGTCTTTACCGCGAATTCGGCCTCCACGGCCGGACCCGATCGTTCGGAAAAGAGTTTCAGTGCGTCAGAACCATATAGTTGCGCCAGGCGGGTTGCCTCATCGGGTGCTATACCGAATGTCTCAATCCGGAGTCTGAATTGGTCGAACGGTTCATTGAAGTCGCCTCCAGGTAACAATTCAAGCGCCGTTTTAACGGGTGAAGGTTTTAGGCCAAGGTTCAACTGGCACCGGTCCGCCACTCGTTCTGCCATGGATCGGTAACTGGTTAATTTGCCGCCTGCCACCGTGATCATGCCGGCAGTGCCGATCAATAGTTCGTGTCTTCTTGATATTTCGGACGGTGTTTTTCCTTTTTCCGCCAGCAGTGGTCGAACTCCCGCCCACAGACCTGTGATGTCATCATCCGTCAGAGGCGGGATATCGAAAGTGGCATTGGCCGAATCCCTGAGGTAGTCAATATCTTCGCGGGTGATATCCGGCCAGTATCCTGGTTCCGGGTAGAAGGTATCGGTGGTACCAATGTAAACGAATCGACCTCGTGGTACGGCAAACAAACCTCTTCGGTCCGGTCCGCTCCAGCAGATGGTTCCTGCCATGGGCAAGCGGTCCCTGGAAAGAACCAGGTGAATGCCTTTGGTTAGCTGTAGCTTTTGTTCAACACCCTGTTGCTCCATGTTGCGAACAGCATCCACCCAGGTTCCGGCTGCATTTACCACAACCTTGGCTCTGATCTCGAATCGTTCGCCATCCTCAGATAGGGCATCGCTCGCTACAGCACCGACAGCTTTGCCGGTATCGGTAAGGATTTTACTAACCGGAAGATAAGTAACGATGGTGGCTCCATGCGCCGCCGCGCTTCTTGCGTTAGCCAGGGTTAATCGAGCGTCATCGGTCTGGTACTCGGGATAGACGATGGCGCCAACCAGGTGATCCACCCGTAAGCTGGGTTCGTTGCCTTTCAGTTCGGTATTGTCCCAGACCACATGGCGCTCCGTTGGATCAACGTGGCCCAATTTTTCATACGCCCAGAGACCAGCACGTAATGCAGCCAGGTGTGCTTTATTTCTGGCCGGTACCACCATCGGGTTGGTCAGGGAAAGGTGCGGTGCCAGTTTTCGCAATGTGCGTCGTTCATTGGAAGCTTCTTCAACCACGCTCATCTGACCCTGGGCCAGATACCTGACGCCCCCGTGGATTAGTTTTGAAGATCGACTGGAAGTTGCGGCACCCAGATCCCTTGCATCAACCAGTGCAACTTGCAAGCCTCTCATGGCAACGTCCCTGGCGATACCACAACCGGTTATCCCCGCGCCGATCACCAGCACATCAAATTGCTCGCTTTGCAGGTTTGCCAGCGTTTTCTCGCGTTGAGTGGCATCTATTGCTGAATTACCAGTCATTTATGAGTAACTCGTCATGATCGATTACCGGTGAATGGCATCTCGGATTTGTTCAGGAGCTGAATCAAGCCCTGATACGCCCTCGATTGCCGAATAATGGCGCAGTATACGTGATTCTGGTCAATCTTCAGCTCATTTTTCAAGGTGGGTTGCTGAGCTAATATCTGAGAACGTCTATCTCCGGCTCAGTCTTACTGTCCTGCCCGGCTGGTATACCAAACGATACGCAGTACGAGTATACGTCAGAGATTGATGGATCTGATCCGGGTTGCGAGGCGATCTGTGTTGCTTGCCTGGGGTGTCCTGGATTCCGGGTAGTAACACATATATCCCTGGGTGCAAGCCTGAGGTTTGTTGCGAATCGCGATGGCGCAGTCAGTTGCCTCTCTTTCAGATCCGGAATCCTGGTACTTATCGAGAACCTGGCGCACCATCTGTACCGATTTCACCTTTCGCTCAGTTGGGCTGTCACGACCCGCTATCTTAATCGATGTAATTCCTGATCTGATCAGGGCGGGGATTGCGCAGAGTCCGCAAGGTCCATAGGGATAGCCGTCTTCAGTTACCGAAAAACCACGGCTGAATCTATTCCAAAGCCATTGTTGGTAGAGTGATTCATTTTCCTCAAGTAAAAGAGCATCTGTTGGGTTGTGGTCGCTGCCATCAACGGAATGATAGTCTGTACGGTAGTTGTCGATACAGATAGGTCCACCCAGTTTTCCCGGGAGATGAATCGTATGACAACTGCCTTCATCGAAAGCACAGCCGTCATTCAGAATGAAGCACTCGAATTCAATATCCGGGAGTTCCCCGGCAATTATCGCCATCTCCTGCAATGTCATATCACGGGGGAAGATAATTCTGTTTGCCCCCAATTCATTGAAGAATCTGGCAGACTCCTGATTCCTGCAGCTAGCGATAGAACTAAGGTGCAAG
>CAZNFE010000134.1:0-7368 GCA_964571945.1 uncultured Pseudomonadales bacterium | reverse complement strand
CCTGGAAATTCCTTTTCTGGACACCCATTAACTACCATTGCGAATTTTGGTCCACTTCAATCGTGGATTGAGGGTCGTACTTTTGAGCCTGGTAACTAAGGATTTGTAAGGATTTGTGGACAGCCATCGTCGAGGGAATTAGTGAATGGAGAAGGATTTGTGGACAGCCATCATCGAGGCCAAGGATTTGTGGACAGCCATCATCGAGGGGAAAGCAGGGATTTATAGACAGCCATCATCGAGAAGAGGATTTATGGACAGCCATCATCGAGGGAATTAGTAGGCAAAAAGATGCGGGGTAATGCTTACTCTCCATGAGGATGAATTCCTACATGATTTGATGATATGGCTGATGTTCTGTTTCTTCCAGAGAATTTACTCTATGCACTTTCTGATTTGAATAGGCAGTTTCATCATGGCATATGCTCGAACTCATCTTGTAGATTTAGAGAATGCTGGATTTTATCATTTGATCTCCAGGTGTGTACGGCGTGCCTGGTTGTGCGGCGAGGATGATCGGACCGGTCACAATTTTGATCATCGCAAGGGTTGGATTGAGGGTCGTATTTTTGAACTTGGTAAAATCTTTGCAGTGGAAATCTTTAGCTATGCAGTTATGAGCAATCACTATCATTTAGTTGTTCGAGTGGATCCGCTTGAACCCAGGAATTGGACTGATGAGGCAGTGGCCATTAAGTGGCTGACACTGTGCCCGGTGAAGGGTGAAGAAAAGATTCAAAGACGACAGTATAAAATCCGGCTGGCAACACTTCTGCAGGATCCAGAGAGATTAGCTGTTTGTCGCGAACGCCTGGGCAATCTCTCTTGGTTTATGCGATTTATTAATGAACCATTAGCTCGTCTGGCTAACAAGGAAGATCAATGTACTGGTAGATTTTGGGAAGGACGTTTCAAATCACAGGTCTTGCTGGATGAAACCGCTCTGTTGGCCTGCATGGCATATGTTGACCTGAACCCGGAAAGATCGGGTCTAATTCGGAAAGTAGTGGAGAGCCCATATACCTCAATTCGTTATCGTTTCGAACAGTCAGCACAAACTAGTAGAGAAGCCAGGCTGGGTCCGGTAATTGGTTCATTGCCCAAACACCCATCTACTCTGGATATAGATTTGACAGGGTACTTGTCATTGCTTGAATGGACTGCACTGTCCAAAAGAGGGATATCAGAGTCGTCGGCACCTCTCTTGGTTTATCGAAATCTAGGTAGACTCAGTCAGAGTGTAGATGCTTGGCATCGTTCCTATAACATGCAGCAAAACAGGACATGCCGGGCGTTCGGTTCTAACGATGCAATCAAGTCGTTTATAAAGAAGCTGGGACAACATTGGATCAAATTCCATAACCAGAATGTTGGCACTATTTCACCTGGTTGAGATGTTGGTGTGCAACCAATACCAGATTCTATGATCCGGCGATGTGCTGCAACTCGTCAGCGACACTGATTTAGGGAAGTGTCAGATCACTGCACCGGGCCTGCCGCGCAAATTTGATCGCATGTCTCGGTACGCCTTAGTCCTCGTATTTTTTTTGGCTGTAGTAAGGTGAGCTCAACGTTCCTGAAGTAATTTTCGTTGCTGTTAACCTAATAGGTGACAGTAGATTTTTCTGTGCTGGTACATACCTAGTGGTCCGCATTTGTTGGATGATGAAATCGGTTTGACACAGGACTAGATACAAGTTTGATGGGTGTCCAAAAGATGTCAAAAGATGATGGGTGTCCAAAAGATGCATCCAAAAGATGCCAGTTTGATGGGTGTCCAAAAGATGGTCCAAAAGATGGTGGTTTGATGGGTGTCCAAAAGATGGATTGTCGTAACTTATTGTTTATATGGAACTATTGGGATAATCTATGTTTGTGCTGAGGGCACAGAGTGCGTGTGTGTAGCTGATGCCGGTTGCTGCACGAAAGTAATTGTTATATTTTGGTGGCATGAACACACCGGTTGTTTGTTCTGGTGTGGCGATATTCGATGGGCACTTCTGAATTTTTTGTGAGCAGTGTGTCATGGAGATTTGCCAACGAGGCATGCGATGGTTTGATAGCAATCAGGTGAGTTTTACACCTGGAGGATTCTTTCCGCTCTGCATAGGTGCTCTACACCTGGTCATTCTCCTCACTCTGTCAGGCGTTCCGCTGGTTGTCTTTGCGAATGAGCAAGCAACCCCTGTTCCCGGGACGCAATATGTATTTGGGCCATTTGATGACCTGAAAACCGTGAAACAGCTCCAAATTCTGCTTGACGATCGACGCATTCCCGTGACCCGCCGACAAAATGCGACGCGGGAATCCCTGGGTTTTATCGTGGTCAGTCCCCGATTTGAGTCAGACCAGGAAGCGTCCGCTTTATTAAGGTCATTACGCCGTAACGGTATCAGCGACATCCTTTTCGTACAGGTTGGTGATTATCAGAATCGCATTTCAATGGGAGTTTTCTCGTCAAGAGAAAATGCCATTCGTCGACAGCAAATCCTGTCTGGATTGGGTTTCGATGTGCAGTTGAAGGAGAGGTCCAGATCAAGGAATCGCTGGTGGCTAGACACCGATATCCCTTCCCTTTCGGCGGATATTCTAAGCGAAATCAGGGTAGTAGCCGGCGAGCACAGAGTAAAATTTGTTGGTTCGGAAAAGGCGGCTAACAGCAAGGCGCCCAACCCGGACACAGTCGCTTCAACCGGGCAGCTTGAAGATTCGATTGCCCCGGAACATGAGCCGGATGTGATCGAGCAAGAACCCGTATCCACTACCGATATTCCGTTATCAGCAGAACCTGATCCAAGGATATCGGTCATTGCAATACGTCCATCGGGTCAGTCCGCGATTCCTAAAGTACCGGGTCACTTTGTACTGTGGTTAGTTGTGATACTTATCGTTATTGTTGGACTCGGTTTCATTATGTATAGACTCATGAAACACCGACTGCAGGGATTGTCACCTTCCTTGAAAGCACTGGTCGGCACGGCGCTGGACCCGAGAGCTGAAGGAATCCTGGTGCTGGATTCAGATCAGAAGGTTGTATTTGCTAACGCTGCATTTACGAACATCACCCGGTTATCAAGCGAGGATATTCTAGGTAAAAAAGCGGATATCCTCGCAGCAGCAACAACTGATGGGACACCCTTATCGGATCGTGAAAAGCCATGGAGCGAAGCTTTGCGCAAGGGTATTCCACAGATGAATCGGGGGCTCAGGATTGATGTAGCCGGGCAGCGGCAGGTAACCTTTATGACCAATTCCTCGCCGCTTATTGAGCAGCCCGACAAAATCGCTGGCGTATTGGTGAGTTTCCGACCGGTTGCAGAACTTGAAGGGCAGAATTCGTCTGTTTCGAATCAGGAATCCGGTGAATCCGATTTAATTCTGAACACTGCCCTTTCGATCCAACCGGATGCGGACATTCAGACTTCGATGAATGCGATTCTTGGATACGCCGCGCTGTTGCGTCGCGGCATCGGCATTGAAAGTAAAGCCAGCCACAAATACATCGAAGCCATAAGATCTAGCTCTGATCAAGCGATCCGTCTGATCAATGACATTATCAGATTGTCTGACGTTCAAACCGGTAATACCGCCTTGGAGTTAGCTGCTTTTTCCATTGAATCCGTGGTCGATGATGTCGTCAACCTGATGAATGTTGAGTTCAGGGATAAAGGAATTGTGGTTACGTGTGAACTCCAGGATGATTTGCCGGTAAGAGTAGTTTCTGATCCCGGCAAGATCCGGGGAATTCTGGCTGAACTCATTCGGAGCGCGATTGAATGTCCCGGGAAGGATGATCTTACTGTTACCCCGCGGATCACTGGAAGCGAGTCTGATGCAATGCTAAGCCTGTCAGTTCGTGGTGCCGGAAGCTCCCTCACTCAAACCGAAATAGAAAATCTGCTGGTCGGGTTTGAACAGGAGCTTCAGACCGGTCATGCAGAGAAGCTTGGATTGGGACTGGCGATCAGTAAACGGGTCGCTAGAGTGATGGGGGGAGATATTGTAATCCGGCGCGAGCCGGGGAAGGGTGTTGTATTTGAAGCAGTTGTCGGGGTTCAGGTAGATCAGGAACCGCAGCAACTCGAAGCGCTGACACAACCGGCAAATATCGAGGTTTATGAAGAAAAGGTAGCGGCAGCAGAAGAACAGGCAAAGAGAGAGTCCCAGGCAAGAATCGCTGCAGAGCAACGCGTTGCAGCCGAAGCGAAAGCAAGAATCTCGGCAGAAGCGCAGCTTGAGGCTGAAACAACAGAAATGCGTGCTATTCAATCCAGGATCGAGGAAGAGACAGCCGCCAGGGTTGAAGTGGAGGCGAATGCAGCCGCTGAGATTAGCGCGAGAATTGAGGCCGATGAGAAGGCGCGGCATGAGGCCGAAACGAGGGCGCTGGTAGAAGCGCAGCTCGAAGCCGAGCTGCAGGAAAAGCAAGCCATCGAAGCAAGAATCGCGGAAGAAACTGCTGCCAGGGTTGAATTCGAAGCGAATGTGGCAGCCGAGACAGCTGCCAGAATTGAGTCTGAAAAGAAGGCCATTGCCGAAGCACAAGCCAGGGCATCGGCAGAAGCACAGCTCGAAGCCGAGTTGCAGGAAAAGCAGACCATTGCAACCAGGGCGGCTGAGGAAATTGCCGCCAGAGAGAGTGTTGAAAAAAGCTCGAAAGCCGAGGCTGCAGCAAGAATCAAGGCAGAACAGAAGAGTAGAGCTGAAGCGGATGCCAGAAAAGCAGCGGAATCTAAAATTGGAATTGAAGCAGAGGCACGTAGAGTAGCAGAAGAGAGGGTGGCGCAGGAGGTCAAGGCAAGAGAAGAAGTGGAACAGAAGATCAGTGCAGATCTTCTGCCGAGGATTGCCGAGGAATCCAAAGCCCGGGCAGAATTCGAATCCGTTGCGGCAATCCATGCGGCTGCCAGGATGGTAGCAGAGGAGAAACTGCAGCGGGAAGCGGAAGCCAGACTACAGGCTGAAGCCAGAGTTGAAGAACAAGCAAGTTTACGGACGGTGGCAGAGCAAAAAGCTGCACAGGTAGCCAATCGCATCACGGCAGCAGAGCAGAGACTGGCTGAGGAAAACCGTGCCAGATTGGCAGCGGAAGGTCTGGCAGAGCAGGCAGCACGAGAGATGGCAGAGGAACAAGCCAACTCAGCTCAGCAGGCCGCGGCAAAGAGTGAAGCAGACAAAAGAATCGCAGCAGAGGTTGAAGCAAGATCAATGGCAGAAGCCAGACTTGAGGAACAAACACGGTTAAGAGTTATCGCAGAGGAAGAACTTGCCAATCAGGCAAAGGCTGAAATCGAGGTGCGGGATCAGATGGAATCGAATGCTGTACTTGCAGCAGTAGGCGGGCAGACAGAACAAGCTGAAGAAGCGGCGCGATTAGGGTCGACTGCTGAAAGTTCTGTGCGGGACGATGTTGAATCGGAAGCAGTTTTTGCGATTGAAAGCGGTGAGCAATCGGAATCCAGTGAAGTAAAAGAGGGTGAACATGAGAACCCAGGTACCAGCAGCATTGCCGATGAGGTTAAAACAGTTCTACAGGAAATTGAAGAACTAACTTCACCAGATGATGGTTCGGCAGCGACCGCGGAAATGCCGGGACAGAGCGCAGATGTTGGCCGGAAGTCTTCAGAGCATGCAGCACAAGATTCTCAGTTGGATCGCTTTATGGTTCGAGTTGCAAAACTGCTTGAGACCATGGAGGCGGCCTGGGAAGAGCAGAATGTGTCAGAATATCCCCGTAACTGTGCCTGGATAAGTAAGTATGCCAGGGGCTTTAACATGCCTGAATTGGCGGAGTTGGCAGAGGAGCTTGCTGCAGTTGTTGCATCGCAGGAACCGGGCAGGATACTTGAAAAACTGACCGCAATGCGAAGTTTTTATCTGGATCTTGAATCTGTTACTAATCCTGATCCTGCCGGGTCTGCTGAGAAACATACCAAATCGGAGGGCGTACCAGAGACCGGGGAAGAAGTGCGAACAAATGCCCCCGGTCCGGCCCAGGATATCGAGGCGAAAGCAGTGTATGCGAGATGGCCCATACGGTCCTCATTGAATATAGATAACGCTACCATTCAGAAGATAATCCGGAAATGTGTGACACGTATGGAATCGATGCTCGATGATATGGATTCAGCGTTGCAAGAAGAGAAGTTTGCAGAATTGATAAAGATCAGTAACAAGCTGATCGCTGAAGCAGACAGTGTGGGATTGCATCCACTCATCCAACCGGCAAAAGACCTTCAGGAAATGGTGAAATCAAATGATCCGGGTCAGGGACAGGAACGCCTGCTTTTCTTAAAGGATCTGGTTGAACGGATAGACCTTGGCGCCGAACAGACGAAAATCAGCGCACAAGTCGATGCGGGGGTAGTAGCGGCAGAAAAGCCGATCGCTGATGAATCTGCATCGGGTACATCCCCGCAATCTGCAGGTGCACCTGTCAGATCGCGACTGAAATCTGACTCGCCAGAATCCAGAGAAAGAGTCGAACAGTTTATTATCCGGTTAAGCAGCCGCCTGGCAGAAATCCACAGTGCGTTTGAGAAACAGGATTTTCCGGACATAGTCAAGATTTGCCAATGGATCTCCAGGTACTCCCGGGTGTTGGGATATGATGATTTTATTCAACCGGCAGATGAACTTTCCGGGCTGGCGGCTGACGCAGCAACCACCGAGATTTCAGAAAAGCTGGATGAATTAGGATTGCTTTTTGCCCGTATTGAAGTTTAACCCGAGAACCTCTATGGCATGATCAGTACTGGTTTCAGCGTTTTCCCCGACTCGACATCACTAAATGCCTGATTAATCTGATCGAATGGATACTTTGTGATCATCCGCTCCAACGGCAATAAACCTGCCCGATAAAATTCAACCATTTTGGGTATGAATGTTGAGGGCACAGCGTCTCCTTCGATTACGCCACGGATTGTCTTACCTGTGGTCACTGTCATGGGGATATCGACGCTAAGCTCGGTACCACCGGGTGGCGCTGCAACCATGGCCAATACTCCCTGGCTGCACATGGCATCCATAGCCGCCCGCACAACGGCAGGTACACCAGTGGTATCAAACGCAAAATTGACACCACCCGATGTTAATTCGAGTATTTGGTTAACAACCTGTTGTGGGTCGGTGCCATCTATCGTATGGGTGGCTCCCAGTTCTGCTGCCAGGTCAAGACGTGATTGCATAATATCAACGGATATGATTTTACTGCAGCCGGTGAGCTTTGCTGCAATGATTCCTGACAAACCAACTGAGCCGGAGCCGAACACGGCCAGTGAACTGCCAGCGGTGGCGGCCTCGCTACTAATTATAGTGCGCCAGCACGTTTGAACTCGCTCAGCCTATCGAGTCACAGCATCCACAGAT
>CAZNFE010000133.1:0-7405 GCA_964571945.1 uncultured Pseudomonadales bacterium | reverse complement strand
CCAGCCTGCCATGCGCAGGGGTCCTTCCGCCCGGATGTAGGTAGCACCGGCTGCGGTCATGACTTCCCGCCCTCTTGCCAGGCCATGCTCGAGCATGCGAACACTATTATCACACATGCGATAACTTATTCTCGGTGCAGGAATACCATTGGAATCCCTGAGCACCGGGTCGAGTGTAACCCGGTTATGGTGCTCCGGCAGATCTTCACAAGCGATGCCCAAGTACACGGTGTGATCGAAGTGCTCGCTGAATGCCTTATGGTGGCCTGCTCCCCAGGGAATTTCACCCGATGCCTGACCATACAGGGCTGTCATCGTCGGACCCGAACCCCTGGTAATTTGCATTGTGTAGCCGCGCTTAAAATCCCTGCCGGAATCCGTTTCATAAAATTCCTGACTCAATATGCAGCAACCCTGCGGGCCAAGATGCCCGGCCAGCGATTCCGCAAACACGCCACGCACTAATCCCCAGGGATGGAGCATCAGATTCCTGCCCACCAGATCGCTTGAATTGGCGAGCCCATCAGGGAACCGTGCGGATGTCGAATTGAGCAGCAGCCTGGGCGTGCCGACGCCATTACAGGCCATGATCACCACTTCAGCCAGCTGCCTGCATTCCACACCATCGGCATCATAATAGACCACGCCATTTGCCATGCCCTGCTCATCGAGCGTTATTTCACGCACCCGACAACCCGTTCTGAGTTCCACCCCCCTGCGCAGCGCCTCCGGCCAGTAGGTAACATCCACACTGGCTTTGGCGCCGCGGGCACAGCCTGTATTGCAGGGCCCGAGATTACCGCACCCCTCGCGCCCGGCGTAGTCTTGCGAGGCAATGGCACTGTCAGAAGGCCACCAGTGCCAGCCTAGTTTGTTATACCCCCTGGCCATGGTTTCACCTAACCGACCCAGCGGCAAGGGCGGCAGTGGTGGTTGTTTGGGTGGATAGGCAGGATCACCAGTGAGCCCTGACACGCCCATCATGCGATCATTCTCAGCAAACCAGGGTTCCAGTTGTGCATAGTCCAGTGGCCAATCATCACCCACACCATCCAATGTTCTGGTTTTGAAATCCGAGGGGTGAAACCGGGGAAAATGAGCAGAGTAGATAATGGTGCTGCCGCCGACAGCATTGAAGTTCAACACCGCAATGGGTGATTCCTCGTCATTAACAGGATAATCCGCTGCATTCTGCCTGATATTCGGGCTGTTGCTGAAGTCGGTAGTCTGGCGCATTTCCCAGTCTTTGCGAGTGCTCGGATATTCGGCTGCATTCATCCAGTCACCCTGTTCCAGGCACAGGATTTTCATACGCGTATCCGCCAGGCTCCAGGCGACCGCTGCACCGGAAGCACCCGCACCAATAATCAATACATCTACAATATCGTTAGCCATGGACTTCCTGGCCTCTGGTTCAATTCAGTTATGGTCAGTTCGGTGCTACCTTTGACTGCACTTCAGTCACCTGGGACAGTATCAATGCTCCGGCGATCATCAGCAGCGCCAGTGACGCAAAACCTGCTCGTTGGGAATGGAACCCGGATGTGACGGTGGCTACCAGTAGTGGTGCAAGAAAGGCCGTTACCGTACCAGAAAGCGCAAACAAGCCAAAAAACTGGGTCACCATTTCGGGAGGGGATATACGAGCCATCAGAGTCCTGGAAGAAGACAACCCCGTGACAAAGAACATGGCGAAGAACTGGTTGGTCGTAAAATAAAACAGCTCCGCTGTGGTTCGAAAATACGGAAAGTCCCATACTGGTTCTGTGCTTACTTTAACCACATAGAAAATTTTGTCCGGCTGCGTGGATACCAGTGTCAGTAGTACTGCTGCACTTACCCCAATGGCAATCTTCAGTGCACCGAGTGATCCCAGTTTGTCATCAAGATACCCCCCGATAAATGCTCCGATCATAGCTGAAGTACTGGTGCAAAGCCCAAAAATAAGCAACGTTGTGGTATCCCAGTCAAACGTACCGGATGCATAGATCCCCCCGAAGGTCATAACGCCGATCATGCCATCGATAAAGAACATTCTGGACAGTAGATAAATACCAATATTTGAGTAGTGTTTCAGTTGCCGGAGGGTTTTCAACACATCTCTAATGCCCTGACGCGCTGCCTCTGTTACCGATGTACTGGATCCCTGCCCATCCGGTGTAAAAAGCAACAGCGGCAGCGTGAAGAAGAACATCCAAACCCCGGAAATTGGCCCTACGATCCGATCATGCTCATGCATGCTTTGATCAATGCCAAACAGCGCTTCAGCCGGGAGAAAAAACCAGTCATTTGTGCCCGGCATAGAAAACGCAAACAGCACCACCAGCATCAGTAACAAGCCACCGATATTACCCAGCGAAAAAGCTAATCCTGATACCAGCCCGACCCGCTCTGCCGGTGCAATACTCGGCAACATGGCATTATGAAATACTTCTGATATTGCAAAAGCAATGCTAATCACCAACAACAAACCCAGTGTCTGGTATACACCGATTCCCTCGCCACCCGGCAGCACAAACCACAACAGACAGGCACCAATCACCATGATCCCGACCGTCCAGGCAATCCACGGTTTTCTGCGTCCATTCTTATCAGCAATCGCACCAAGAAAAGGTGCAGTGAACGCCAGCACAAATCCCACAGCCGCATTCATGTAACCGATCAGGCTCTGCCCAACTACGGGATCTCCGACCACGGTGTTGCTGAAGTAGGGAAAGAAAACATAAATCACTACCATGATGTAGTAGGGATCTCTGCCGCCCTGGCCAAATGTCCAACTGTAATAGCCGAGAGGGCTGGCAGCCGGGGTCCCCGCCAGCGATGTGGGATTTGCATTACTCATATTTATTATCTTAGTACGGAATGCCACAGTTATAGCGTAAATGATGACCGAACACAAAATCGGCCGATCGATCATCGCCCCCCGTGCCTGGTTTCGCTAAACAGGTAGTAAGAGAATTCATACAGGATTTACCCGCTACGGTAGCAGTGATAAGGAAGTTGTAATATGCTCCCTGGGTATGAAAGTAATGACCTCCATCCCGGCCCATGATCTGAATGCGGTGGGCCCTGCGGCAAAGGCCGTGGAATCAGCAGGATTTTCCGGTGTGACCACCCAGGAGAATCGGCACGATCCGTTTCTGCCACTTGCCGTGGCCGCGACCCATACGTCTACCCTGGAGGTACGCACCAATATTGCTATTGCCTTCGCACGCAGTCCCATGGTCAGTGCCAATCTCGCATGGGACCTGCAGGCAGCATCATCCGGAAGATTCACACTGGGTCTGGGAAGTCAGGTCAAAGGCCACAATGTCAGGCGTTTCAGCGTGCCATGGAGCGCTCCGGCACCGCGGCTCAGAGAATATGTACAGGCACTGCGCGCGATCTGGGATTGCTGGCAGAATGGCAGCCGACTCGACTATCAGGGCAAGCACTATCAGTTCAGTTTGATGACCCCGAACTTCACCCCGGAACCGCTGACCTGCCCATTACCGAAGGTGCAAATCGCGGCGGTCGGTCCGGCCATGCTGCGTGTCGCTGCAGAAGAATGTGATGGAGTGATGCTGCACGCATTCTGCACGCGCAAATACATTGAACAAGTGGTTACCCCGCGATTGGCACAGGGACTGGCAAATTGCGGCCGTGACCCGGAGCTGTTCGAGGTATCGGGGGGCGGCTTTGTGGTCACCGGTGCGGATGATGAAGCCGTACAGAAAATGTTCGAGTGGGTGCGTATGCGGGTTGGATTTTATGGATCGACGCCATCCTACTGGCCGGTTTTGAAAGCTCATGGTCTTGAGGATCTGGGTCTGAAGCTGAATGACATGTCAAAAAAGGGACAGTGGCAGCAAATGACCAAAGAGATATCCGATGATGTGACACGCCTTTTTTGCGCTGTTGGCAAATTTGACGAAATCAAGTCGTCTATCAGGGATCGATTTGATGGTATTGCAGACGTCGTTTCGCTGCCGGAGTCGGCTCCGCCTGGTTTGATTCAGGATATCAGGGACATGTGAATCGGGAAATCGGGGACATGTAAATAGGTAAACTGTCCCCGAATTCCCCCCCGAATTCCCCCCGAATTCCCCTTAACCTTATATCAACCCCAGTCCTTCGAGATTGAGTGCGTCCTTGAGCCAGGCCAGTTCTTCTTCACGCTCTGGCATTGGCGCGGGCGTGGTGAACATTTTTTCTGCAGTCAACTGTTCAACTACTTTCTCGTCACGAGGGAACTCATTGTCGCAGTGATTGATCTTGAAACGCTGACCAAATGGCAATCTCGGTCGCTGACCGCCAGATTCCCAGTGTTCAGCAGGATAACCTACGGTCTGCAGGACCAGTGGCCGCGCTGATTTCGGGGCGCCGATAACTTCCAGCAACGCTTCCGGATTTGCCGTACCCAGACAACAGGTACCTAGCCCCATCTCGTAGGCAGCAAGGGTTGCCTGGGCAATTCCCTGACCGGCATCGATATATCCCAGCGGCCCTTCTTTCATGCCTTCGAGAATCCCCTCGAAAAACGGGATAATGGTTTTTTCCAGGCCTTCCAGGGTTTCCTCGATCTTGCCAAAACCGGTCGCGCCACACTTAACCAGTTCGCGCAGCCGATCAGCCTGGTTCATAACAGCTTCTGTTTCCAGGTACCAGATGATTACAACCGGCGCAATCTTGACCTGCCAGCCATTGATCGCAGCCGCGATCTTATCGAGTACTTCGGGATCAGCTTCGCTGCGAAACACCGCCACCGCATTGAGGCTTTGCACATTACCCCAGTGCGAGGCAAGTCGTGCAGCCTCGAGCATGATCTGAATCTTTTCTTTTTCCACTTCCTTGTATGGGCGCACGAATCGGATTGAGCGGCGACGCCCGATTACTTCTCTAAGTTCCATCGTATTCTCCTTAGTCACTATGCTTCGTGATTTACTTGTTGCAAGTTAATGTTTCTCGCGGTCCCAGGTAGCAGGACCTACTCCCTCAGCTTTGAGGACGCTCTTTTGCGTGCGATGCGTACCGGTTTTTGGAAATTCCGATCTGAACTCGATAAATCGAGGCACCATGAACTTCGCCATCAGCGGCTCACAATGCGCAATCAGTTCTTCGGCTGTAATCGACATACCCGGTTGCAATACGACAAATGCCATCACGTCATCTTCACCCAACTCGGACTTGACACCGATGACCGCAGATTCAAACACAGCCTCGTGTTTGTTAATTTCGCGTTCCACTTCCCATGCAGAGATGTTCTCACCGCGACGTCGCAATGAATCCGTCTTGCGATCATCAAAATAAAGATTGCCTGCTTCGTCCGCATGCAGCATATCGCCGGTGTGCAGCCAGCCATCCACAATCTTCGCCGACGAGGCTTCTTCATTCTTGTAGTATTCCACTTTGCGCAGTTTCATATCATCGACTTCGAAAATCAGTTCACCACTTTCACCAACCGGTACGTCCTGGTCATCCCCATCTACCAGACGATAAGGTGAAGTCGGCTTGCCTATCGATCCCTTCGGTGCATTGCCCGCGTTCATCACCCCGAAGCCACCCCCATCGACAGCACCATAGCCCTCGATCAGGGTTACACCAAAGCGTTTTTCAAAGGCTTCCCACACCGAGGCAGGGCATGCGGCACTCAGGATAACCTGCACCGGGTTATCGGCATCGTCGTCCCGTTCCGGTTGCTTCATGAGAATCGGAATCATGGCACCCAGCGCATTAAACGTGGTCGCATTGTAGCGACGCAGCTCACCCCAGATACGGCTGGCAGAAAATCGCCTGGACAGCGCCAGGGTATTACCCGACGTTAAGGCGCCCATGGTGCTGATGCCAAGGGCATTGGCGTGAAACAATGGCAGGCAGGTGTACATGACATCATCCGGCTGCAGGAAAGACGTGAAGCCACCCCCTGCATAGGGCTGGGACTTGTACCGATTGACCACACCTTTCGGCAGGCCGGTGGTACCGGATGTGTACTGCAGCATGCTGAGCTCGCCGTCCCTGATCTCCACGCCAGGATTTTCTGCGGACTCTCCCGCCATGATACCCGCAAGGGTGAGCCAGCCTTCAGGTACCGGCTTGCCTTCCGTCTGGTTGACAACAATCGCTTCAAGGCCAGGCAGATCAGCTCTGATATCCGATATGACATCGATAAAACTGTCATCGATAACCAGCACAGTGGAATCAGAGTGATTGATGATATGTGCAAGCCCTTCGCCCTTGAGGCTGTTGTTGATGGGCACCGTATAGGCATTGAGTTTTTGCACTCCGAAATGCGTGTACAGCCATTCCGGAGCATTCACCATCATGATACTGACGCCGCGCCCTGCACCAACCCCTAATTTGGCCAGTCCATGGGCTGCGCAGTTGGTATTTGCATTGAGTTCCGCAAACGAGATGGTCTGATCCTCGAACAGGAGGAATGGCTTGTCCTTCAGTTTCCGTGCCTGATGTTCCAGCAAACCGGCCAGTGTAGTGGGTACATCTGCCATTTATGCGGCTCCTTTTCCGAGAATTGTGATGACGCCCGCGGCCTCACCAGTACCAACAAAACCACCGCCGTTCTGAGCCAGCGCTATGCGCGCACCCTCGACCTGACGTTTTCCGGCTTCCCCCCTGAGCTGCCAGGTAAGTTCTGCGATTTGTGCCAGACCAGAAGCGCCGATGGGATGACCACGGCACTCAAGTCCACCTGAGGTGTTTACCGGTTTCGATCCACCCAGTTCTGTTGCGCCAGTGGCTGCAAAGCGGCCGCCTTCACCCACGTCACAGAAACCAAGATTCTCGGTCTGGGAGAGTTCACCCATGGCCGTAGCATCGTGGACTTCCGTTACATCGATGTCCTCCGGTCCCACTCCAGCGACGTTATAAGCTTTCTCGATGGGTGATGGCAGCGTGCGTTTGCTGCTCAGTTTCGCTGAACCCAGGATGGAAGCAAGTATTTTAACCGGATCATCAATACCCAGTCTGGCGCGCATCTGTTCGGATACCAGGATTGCTGCAGCCGCGCCATCACCCATGGGTGCGCACATGGCACGAGTCAGCGGGTGCGATACCAGCCGATCCTCCAACACCTCCTGAACCGTCATATCAAACTTATACTGGGCGTTCGGATTCAGCGAACCGTGGAAGTGGTTCTTGGCAGCAATCATGGCAATCTGCTCCTGGGTAGTGCCATATTGCTCCATGTGTGCGCGTGCACCGGTGGAGTAGATATCCATAAAGGGTGATCGCCCGCCTTTGCCCTCCCCTTTGCGTATTTCACCGGAAGCTTCCATCTCCTGGCGTTTTTTCTCTGCCTCCTGCTTCATTTGCTCGATCATGGCAACCGTCACTTCCACATCGGTACCGGCGAGAAACGAGTTAAAGCTCTGTTCTTTAGCTTTCCCATCAGCACCTGCCGGGGCCGCGA
>CAZNFE010000132.1:0-7414 GCA_964571945.1 uncultured Pseudomonadales bacterium | reverse complement strand
CAAATCTTCATCGGCCCTGTCGGGGCTGTCATTAGTCTCTACTCTGGGTGGTAGTTCCCACACATTATCCGGCAGGAAACTGAGAAACCGCTTAATCTGCCGGAATGCATCTTCCTCATTCTGCGCCAGATTATCTATCACACCACTTTCCCGGACATGGATGTGATCACCGCCCAGTTCTTCTTTGCTGATATCGTAACCGAGTGAAGCCTTGACTACAGGTGGTCCACCCGGGAACAACTGGCTGGTATCCTTGACCATCAGGCTGAAGTGCGACATGCACGCATTAATTGCCGGTAATCCTGCTACCGAACCCATAACAGCAGAGACAACCGGTACGCTGCTCATTAGTTGTACGTCGATGCTGGACCATATATTCCCATCCGGTAAATAGGTCCTGCCAATTGTGGCAAAGGAACGAACACTGCCTCCGGCTGCATCCAGCAGCCGAACATACGGGATGCGCCACTCCAGCGACCGCCGATTCGAAGCAAGCTCTGATCCCAGCCCACCACTGGCACCGGCAGATCCGCCACGTACGGTGAAATCCCCACCAGTTACGATTACCTTACGGCCATTCAGTGTGCAACTGCCTTCAACGGCAGCTTTTGGCGTGAAGTCAACCAGTTGATTGTCCGCATCATACGTCGCCGAACCAACCAGCGCGCCAAATTCACGGAATGAGCCCGGGTCCACCAACGTATCAATCCGCTCGCGAACCGTGAGCTTGCCTCTTTTGTGCTGACGTTCAATCCCCTCCGGACCACCCATTTTGAGAGCAAGTTCTTTGCGGTGTTCAAGTTCATCTACTTCAGTTTGCCACGACATGTACAGTCTCCTTGCGTATCGTTTCGAGAATCAGGCCAGATCATAGCACCGGTTCTCGATCGATAGTAAATCCGGCCTGCAATTGAACATCTCCTGCTCCTGCCACGATGTAAAAAGAGTTTCTACATTAATCGCACACTTTTTCTAGGATTCAATCTCCTCAAATCGGGCCTGAAAGAAACGCAACAGTTTCGGTTCATACGTAAATCGCAAGCCTTTCACCTGTTCAGCTTTATTCATGATATCGATAACACTTTCGCAGTAACATCGATAAGGGATTACCCATTAGAAAACGTCAGATTACGCCTCGCTATTCCGACCAACCGGACATACAAAAATCAAGCATCTGGTCAGTACTGGTCAAACTTAGATTGAGCTGACGACACACCTGAGTGGCATCGATCTCATCATCGTGATCGAGCACACCTAACATGGCTCGTGTCACAGGAGGGTTGTGCATAAAACGTTCCAGCAGGAAAGCGACTCCCATACCGATTGGCAGTGGCAGCGAGAGAACGTGAGAATTATGACCCCTTGATTGTGCGGCTCTCTGAATCAGTTCCCTGCGTGTCATGGATTCAGGTCCAGCCAGTTCCAAAATTTGATCATCCAGACCTGTGTTATTCAAACCGGCAACAATCGCCTTAACCACATCTCCGGCATAAATGGGCTGTTCTTTACTGCTCCCTCGGAAAACCAGGCTGAAAGATGAGTCTGCCTTTTTCTGCAGAGCCTGTGATGCGTATTCCCCCTCCCCCAGCACCATCGGAATACGTAATATCAGTACGGGTGTTTCAGCAGATAATAGTAATTGTTCTGTGCTGCCCCGGGATGCAAAACAGCGATTCGATGAATCGGTGCTCGCACCAAGAATACTGAGATAGATGATGCGTTTCACCGGGGTGGATTTGAGTGCATTGATCAGATTAGTCGTAGTCCGTTCATGGGCCTGCACATAGCTGGCCGAGGCGGTTTCTTTAATGATGCCAACCAGATGCACTACATACTCACAGTCCATCGCTGCGCCCGTCATGGCTGCCTGATCATCATATGCCAGAATCCTGATTTCAATGGTTTCCGCTTCAGGAAGTGCTGCCAATCGGTCTCTTGCCTGTGCCGAACGAACCACCGCTCTAACCGGACGAGTAGCCGCAAGATCCGCAATCAATCGACATCCCAGATAACCATTAGCACCGGTTACCAGTACCCGGCCGATTTCAGGTGGAGCTGTCTTGCCATCTTTCTGCATGAATTATCCGGGTTGATCTGGCTGAGCATCGGTATCGATTGTTGCTCAAATCATGCTACATTTGAACAATAATCAACGTTGTACCGATCATAACAAGATATCGTACAACACAAAAATTCTGCAACCGGTACAGATTCGAGAGCCGGTTTATGCGAGCAGACAAACGAATGTTTCGGGATTTTTTCTGAAACAACACGCGCAACGGAGACCGGATTCATATATGTGGTTTACCTGGGCCAATGGACTTAGTGCGGTTCGACTCGCGTCTGCTTTACCATGCGCAGCCGCAATTATGGCGTCCCAGTGGCAAATCGCTGCTGCGTTGTTCATCATTGCAGTGATCACGGATCTGAGCGATGGCTGGCTGGCACGTCGATCCGGCACCGAATCAGCACTGGGCGGTCTGATTGATCACGGTACGGATGCCACATTCGTCACGATCACGCTGGGAGCATTTGCACTAGGGGACGCGATACCAATTCTCTTACCCGTGCTGATTGCAATTTCGTTCATGCAATATGTACTTGACTCCAATGCCCTCTCCGGCAGACATCTGCGAGCCAGTTTTCTCGGACGATGGAACGGCATTGCCTACTATGCTCTGGCGGGCGTTTTAATCGGATTCGCGCTGCTGGAAATCAAGCTGATCCCGGCACCATGGATTGCTGCAGCCGGCTGGGTGTTGGTTGTGTCAACCCTGGTATCAATGCTGGACCGGGCTCATGTACTGATCCGGACTATTTGCTTGTGTGACTGATTCTTTCAGTTCGAATAGGAACTAGGAGATTAGTTGTTGAGGTGCTTCCAGCAGATCACAGACTGTGTTCAGGAACCTGGCCGCTGGTGCGCCATCGAGGGCGCGATGATCCCAGGTGAGCGAGAGGCGCATCAATTTTCGCCTGACCGGTTTATCCCCCTCCCAACCCACCCCGTCATAGAGTCGATTGATCCCCAGTATGCCAACCTGTGGCTGATTCAGGATCGGGGTGAACGAGTCCACGCCAAACATCCCCATAGCAGACACGGTAAAAGTGCCTCCACTCATATCATCCATGCCCAGAGTACCATTCTTCGCGGCGTCCGCCAGACGGGATGATTCCCGAACCAGATTCAACAGATCAAGCTGGTCGGCATTTTGAATTACGGGAACCACCAGGCCATCATCCAGCGCTACTGCTATCCCCACATGAATCTCCTCATGCAGCAGGATTTCTGTTTCGCGTAACTCGCTATTCATTATTGGATTGGTTTGCAACGCTTTCGCTACGGATCGAATAACCAAATCTGTATAGGTGGGTCTGACGCCATCTTCCTGCCATTCAGAGATGAGCGAATCGCGCAATTGCACCGCCTCATCCATGGCAACTTCCATATCCATGGTAAGTTGTGCCGTGCTGCGCAGGCTTTCGAACATTCGTTTGGCGATCGTTCTACGCATACTGGTTAACGGTTTGGACACCGATGCAGTCTGTTTCTGCTGCGTTCGGCCCAGGGCTGCCGCTTCGACATCTTCCACCGTTATACGGCCGCGTGGCCCCGTTCCCGTCACGTGGTGCAGATCGATATCAAGTTCACGTGCCTTTCTCCTGACCTTTGGTGAAGCAGCCGCCTGCCCCGCACTGGCTGTTTTTTGTTCTTCACCCGCCTGCTGAACATCCGCTTCCGTGATTCTGCCCCGGGGACCCGTGCCCCTGATCCCGGCAAGATCGATGCCCAGTTCTCTGGCTTGTCTTCTGGCAATCGGCGATGCCAGAATGCGAACGCTGGCATCCGAAGCCGGAGCCATTTGTTGCCGGTTGGAACTCACTTCTTCGGGTGCGGTTTCAGATCCAGCAACATCTCCCAAATGTGCTGGTACAGGTAATTCATCGGGGATCTCCTCTCCAGCTGAGTACACATACCCAATCACCTGACCGGGATCACAAACGATGCCCGTTGCGACCAGATGCTTGACGATACCATCTGCTTCGGCGTCCACATCCATGGTGATCTTCTCCGTTTCCATGCTGTAGAGAATTTCACCAATATGTACCACATCACCATCAGCAATATACCATTCAGCAACCGTTCCCTCCGTCATGGTCATACCCGCTTTGACGAGATATATTTCAGAAGGCATTCTGGTCTCCAGGTTCAAGTAGTTCAAAAGCACCAATCTGCGCACCCAGCTGAAGGGCAGCAGGCACATCGACCACCCAGGGTCCGTCTCGAACCACTTGCATGGTTGCATGCTGACCGGACTTCAGAACTCGCTCACGTTCACCATCCAGGGCCAGCACACCTGGTCCACAGACGGTCACACATTCACCCAGTGCGACGGTGTTTGCTGACGCTACACCCACAACCTGGTAAAGGCCCGGGGCAATGGGTGTGCGTAGTTTCCGGCCCTGGTCTGAAAATTTTACACAAAGGCCATGTTCATCAGCATTAGAAACCTGTTGCAGCAGACCGCCGATGGCAGCGATGCCGACCGAAGCTGGGCTTGCTCGGGTCAGCATAGCAACTTGTAATCGATCACTGTCCAGCAGTGCTCTGGCACCTATGAATCGGTCATTGGTGAGGACCGCATCGATCAGTGCCAGGTCATCCATTTCGTCCTCAATTTCAATATGCACCAGTTTCGCCTGCTCGGAGACTTGCTCCAGCGATATCAGGCCACTGCCAATTAACCCGGCTGCCGCACCCGCAACGGTTGCTTCGACCATTTCCGGAAAAGCATTATTGGTGCCCGTTGAGATCGGGATCAGAGGAGCGTGGCGCCACCCGGATACCACGGCACGATTCGTTCCGTCCCCTCCCAGCGTAATTACTACCTTGCACCCAGCCTGCTCCAGCCCCATTGCTCCAATCTTGCTGTCCAGTGCACTTCTCGTTCCCGGGCAGTGCACGGCTCGTGCAGATATCTGATCCGCGACTTCAGAGAGAGCCGATTGTGCTATGTGGTTAGGGTCCGGCACGTAAACTATCTCCGCTACCCCCAGCGCACATACACTGGTAATGGCTCGACGAATAATGGCACGCTTTTCCTGGTTATCAAAAACCGAAGCCTTAGCAACCAGGCGCCTGATATCTTTTCCTGACGAAGGATTGACGATGAAACCCACCGCTCCTCTGTTTGCATGACCGGTCAAAAACTAACGATCCAGAAGTTCTTTTGCCTGGGCCACGATCTTGTCAGCATTCGGCATGTAGGTTTGCTCCAATACAGGATTGAACGGTACCGGTGAGAAAGGCGCACCAATTCGTGCCACCGGCGCATCCAGGTAATCGAATGCAAGTTCCTGGATCTGGGCTGCAATCTCGCCTCCGATACCACCAAATCGCACCGCTTCGTGTACCACCATTGCTGCGTGGGTTTTCTTAACAGACTCAATTACGGTTGCGGTATCAAAAGGTTGTAAAGTCTGTGGGTCGACAATTTCTACACTTATGCCCAGTTCTGCAAGCTGTTCGGCAGCACTCACTGCCTCATAGACCATTCGGCCGAGTGCGACGATAGTCAGATCAGATCCTTCCTGAACAATACTTGCCTGGCCGAGTGGTAGCTCATACGGTTCTTCCGGCACCTCCCCCTTCATACCGAGCGAGAGCTTGTTGAATATCACGATAACCGGATTGTCATCCTTCACGGCAGCCATCAATAACCCTTTCGCCGCATACGGTGTGGCCGGCATCACTACCTTCAAGCCTGGCAGATGAATCAGCCATGCCTCGAGGCTCTGGGAATGTTGCGCCGCCATGCTGATCCCCGCGCCACCCATGGTCATTACCGTAATTGGTAGTGTGGCGGAGCCTCCGAACATATAACGCATCTTGGCCATCTGGTTCGATATTTCGTCCATGCAGACCCCAAGAAAATCCATGAACATGATATCAACCAGGGGCCTCAGGCCAGTGGCGGCGGCTCCCACTGCCAATCCGACAATGCCTTTCTCAGAAATCGGTGTATCAATTACCCGTTCGGAACCGAATTTGTCCAACAGGCCCCGGTAGGTACCAAATACGCCTCCGATGCCCGCGACATCTTCACCGGCCAGGAAGGTATCATCCAGTTCCTGCATGATCTGATGCACGCCTTCATTTATTGCCATCACATAAGGAATTTCGCGCGTAACCACTGTATTTGCTTCTGCCATCAGGCTAGCCTCTATTTTGTGTATACATCTTCAAGCAGTGTAGTCGGATCAGGATCCGGACTATTCTCTGCAAATTTGATGGCTGCTTCGACCTCCTGTTGGATACCGGTTGCCTGTGCGGCAGCATCCGCTTCGGTAATCAGCCCCTGGTCAAGCAGATGCTGCTTGAACAGTTCGAGAGGATCTCTTTTCCTCCACTGCTCAACTTCTTCCTCTGTGCGGTAGGCAAAGCCCATCCCGCGAACACCGGAATGATCGTAAAAACGATAAGTTTTACACTCAAGCAGAGTGGGACCTTCACCCTTGCGGGCACGATCAATTGCCTCACCGGCTGCTTCGTAGACAGCAATAACATCCATGCCATCCACCACCACACCCGGCATCCCATACCCGGCTGCCCGGTCTGCCACATCCGTGATCGCCTGGTGCTGGCTTTGCGGGGTAAATTCGCCAAAGCCGTTATTTTCACAGATAAATACAACCGGTAACTTCAGGACTGATGCAAGATTGGCAGCTTCATGAAAGGCACCTTCATTGCTGGCCCCATCACCGAAAAAAGCAATGGCAACATGGTCGGTCTTCCTGAACTTATTGGAAAAAGCAGCGCCAACCGCAATCGGTGGACCGGCACCGACGATTCCATTGGCGCCCAGCATGCCTACTTCCATATTGGAGATGTGCATGCTGCCGCCTTTACCCTTGTTATATCCAGTTGCTTTGCCAAATAATTCGGCATACATCTTTCCCATCTCGCCGCCCTTGGCAACCAGATGACCATGACCACGGTGGGTGCTGGAAATCTGATCCTGATCAGAAAGGTGAGCCATTACCCCTGCAGCAATGGCTTCTTCCCCGACATACATATGTAATGCACCTGGAATCTGGCCACTCTCCTGCAACTTACCGGCATTCTCTTCAAACAACCTTATTCGAACCATGCACTCATACAGATCGCACAGTCGCTCATTTGTCAGTTCTCTCACCTCTCTCTCCTTCCGGTTGCCAAGTGCTGAGTTTTAACCAGATCATCTCAATATATCGTACATTTTGCCAGTGGCCGTCTTTCAATAACAATCCTCCGGCAAAGCCGGAGGTATTTCGATCAGAAGCCCCTCAATGGGGCTGATGATCGATGAAAGCGAACAGATCGCAGCATAACATGTGGTTGACGATACCCTTGAATGGACACTGATAATCCCCC
>CAZNFE010000131.1:0-7454 GCA_964571945.1 uncultured Pseudomonadales bacterium | reverse complement strand
GTCGGGGTCGGCGGGGTGTAGGCGGCGCGGCGGCGGGGCCAACCCACGCCGGCCAACCCCACGGCCCCGCACTCCCCCCCGACCGCCGGCCCGGACCCACCGCGCATCCACCGCCGGCCCTCGCTCACCCACGCAGCCTGAACGACCAGTCACCACCGTTGCGGAAACCCGTCCAGCCAGGCCGTGTAACGCCGCAAATAAGCGGATTGGAAAGGTTAGCGACAAAACTTTGCGGCCTTGATACCTTCACAGCCCCAACCAACTACAATAAAAACCGTGCTTTCCAATTCCGCTTGATTTGCATTGTTAGGGCGGGGTTCACCCTGGCGAAACTATTTCACCTCAACTCCTGTGGATTATGTATCTTTGATCTTCTGCCGAAAATCTTGAGCGAGAGCCACCTTGCGCAGGAGATTTTTGCTTTGGAAGTATTCAATAGCCTGTTCAATCAGGGTTGTAGCTTCATCGTTCTGCCCCATTTGAATTCTAATATGTGCTGCTATCAAACAGGTCTCGCCAAGCTCCCAAAGGCTATGTTCCCTGGCGGTTTGAAAAGCATTGTCTGCATAATGCAATGCTTGGTCCAAGTTGCTGCTGTGTAAATTCAATTCCGCGAGGCGAATACTGTACTGAGTAATCAAACCCAAGTTGTCGTTTTCTTCAGCGGCCTTCAGACCAACTGTAAGGAGGTTCACAGCTTGGTCAGTTTCACCCGCCCGCATGCGCAAGATTCCTCGCGTTATCTGACTCTTATGCCACGTCCACTCGACGCCCCAATCACGGGTTACATCCTCAAACAATTGCAACCTTGTTTCTGCATCGGCATCGTTTTCAAGTTCCAGCGCTATGGAGATACCCGTGGAGAGGACCATAGCTTTGAGCTCAACCACATCAGTCTGTTGACCGATTATCCAACTTTGTTCGATGCTCTGTTCGGCCTCCTCTATTGTGCCGGCCAGAAGTTGGGTCTCAGCGATGACATTAAGTAGTCCTGCCATTCCAGGTAAGTTTTTTACAGCCTCTTTACGCTTGTACACCTGCTTGAATTCTCTGATAGCCTGATGCCAGTCACCGTGCCGGCGATAAATCCGCGCAATGTACTCACTGGAGTAAGAAATAGCCTCTACAGGGGTAAAGTAATTCTCAGAGAAAGGGTAGTCTTTAGAAAATCGCTCGTCAATATCCTCAATCAATTCAGCGACCTTGATTGCCTCGGTAAAAAAGGACAGAGCCTGATCATCTTCATTCTCCAAAATGGCAACTACACCTCTGATCTGAAGTGCCAGTGAAAGAAAAGAGAATGCTTTTCCTTCTCGAAAAACATCAATCGCTTCATCCAAGCGTTGCTTCAATTGTTTTGGGATGAATTTATATACCGTACGTACACTATTCATTGCCTGAACGGAGATAACTGCGCGGGCCAAGTGGTGTATTAAATCTGATTGATGGGCAGCACTCCAAGCCTGCGTAAAATATTTACGAATACTATCCCCATCTTCTTGCCTTATGGTGTTGTATAGTAAAGCACTACATCCTTCAATTTCAGCTACCGGATCATCATATTGACGGGCCAACTGAAGCAACTCATTCCCTACCTTTTCTTCCTTATCCAGTTCCATAGTACGGCGATATGTATCTGTCAGCCCTGAAAGGAAATTTATTTCGTCTTTAAATCTTGCTTGCCTCGGCTCTAATCGCTTGACATCTGAAATGCCTTGTACACAGTGCATCCCTTGTTCTAACCAACTCCTCGCTCTATTTGCCCTTCTGGCAGCAACTATGCGGTACTGTATCGCCTCCTCATAACGTCCAGCTGCCTCACAATGATGAGCCAACTCGCCTGCCAGATCATCACGGACATCTGAAAAGGATGATCCCAGAGCATCCACTGCTAAACTGTGAACCTCAGCCCGTTCATCAGCAGCTAACGAATCATAGAGCGCTTGACGGACAAAGGCATGTCTAAACTCCCAGTTTGACCGCAAGCTAGATTGAGCAGTTTTAGTTCTTTGACTTACCAGATTGTGATCGTTCTCAAGAATCCTTAGAGTTCGTAATACACTTAGGTGATTCTGCTCAAAAATTTTAGCGAGGACTCGCGAGCGAAATCGTTCCCCCATAATAGATGCATATCTAAGCAGATCACCAGAAGCAGCGTCGAGGTTATTGACACGCGCCTGCACAACGGCCAATGCGCTTTCAGGAAGCGGTATCGTGTCGAGTGGTCTGGCTGCCCACCTGTTGTCAGTGTCAAGAAAGATGTTCCCTTCATCTGTTAGCAGTCGCACAACCTGGTCCAAGAAAAATGGAATGCCGCCGGTCTTATCGTTTAATATCTTTACCAGTGAAGATGAGAATCTGTTGTTCGGATAGCGTCTATCCAGAAAGCTTTTTACCTCATCAAGGGTAAATTGCTCAAGCAATATCTCCTCACAGAGATTGTAGCGCTGCATTTCAAGCAATACTCTTGAAAGCGGGTGGGCAGGATAGCCTGGTCTCCCTACAATATCGTGTGGACGATACGTGCCGATCAGCAAAATCGGTATCTCAGCCATACGTCGAGCCAGGGCGAAGATCAGGCCGATAGAGGACTCATCGGCCCAGTGCAAATCATCAATGAACAGGATGAGAGGAGACACTTCGCTCACCTGCCCCAACAACTGCAAGAACTGATACATTTGCCCGGATGCTATTGCCGTGTCAACTTGCCTGCCCTGATCCCGTTTGGGCAGTTGCCTCTCCAGAATTCTTGCCAGTAGTGGCCCCAAATACGGCACAACACCTTCCAGAACCTTGGGTCCCAAGTCTTGAGCCCAATCCTGCAGCGCCTCTTTGAACCTTTTTGATTCCGCATCTGGGAGGCCATCGAGCAACTCTGCAAAAGGAGCATATGGATTACCAGTTGTGGTAATGTCGTTGCACTTGGCCTGGAGTACACAGAATGGAGGTGTAGAACTGGATTGTTTAGACTCTTGAAAAGGGGATAGTGAATTCAAAAAACGGTTGACTACGGTCGTCTTGCCAATGCCTGCTTCTCCCGCGACCAAGACAACGAGGCCACGACCTTCCTTCGTCAACTTCTTGAAATTGGCTTCAAGTCGCTCAAGCGCATCATCACGGCCAATGAAGATTTCTGTTGTTGAAGATTTATTCACCATCTAATTGCTTCCTTGCCAGATCACAATCTTTCTTATTCAGCGTGGTTAGCCGGGATTGCTGCCTCAAAGAAATCACGTCCATTCTCTGCCGTGCGCCAACTTGTGACCTGTTCCAAATCGGCAGAAAATTGTGCCCTCAAGTTGTGTCCGGTAACCTCTTCCGCCAGCACAATTGCTTTAGCAGCGAATTTGATATTGTTTTTTGGTTCAATGCGATCAAAATCCTCGAAAAAGAAGCCACAACTGGTAAACATTAGCTGTCGATAATACTGAGATTCCAATAGGCTTAGTACCCTTGTGGATTCACCATCCGTAAGGTGTTGCCCATCGTGGTTCACCAAGAATTCCTTACCATCAATCCAGCCTGATCGGATTTTAATGTAGTCGTAAAGTATTTGTGTGCAGTCAAGGCCCAAAGACCTCATAGTGGTTTCGTAATGCGAATCCAGTAATTTAGCTAGTTCATTCAGAGTATGCCGCAATGGTCTTTTCCATTTTCCTGTGCCCGGTTCAACACACGTGCAATGACCCTTCCATCGCTCAATGCCGTGCCGACAGCTCCAGGCCGTGTTCTCTCGGATACTCATCTCTCGGGCAGGAGGATGGTGTAGAAGATAGCGGGGAAGTGATGTGAGTTGGTACCCACCATCAATGGCTTCTCGATGGACAATCTCATAAAGGAAACGTTCACGCCCCAGCACAGAATGGCCATAGTTTTCCCCATCGTTGGCCAATAGGAGCAACTGGTCGTCTCCAGACCAGACCTTGGATATGTTCAGTCGCATTGGCAAACTAAATCTGACGAATTCTCGAGCGCTGTAGGGCGTACGCGGATCTGGTTTAATTCTCCCGGATAGGTGGGCATCATAGAAGAAGGCAGTGGTGGAGCGGCCACTGGGCAAAAGTACTCGATAGGGCTCAGTAGCATCTACAGATAGGTCACTCGCCTGCCAGGAGGCCAATATCACGAATTGAATACCATTACTGACCAGCACCTCAAGAGTTGCATAGTCCACCGCAGTTTCCGGCAACCACATTCCATCAGGTTGGCGGCCAAACCGTTGCTGAAAGTCAGCGATTCCCCATCTTACTTGGACCTGTTTCTCACGTTTGGTTGCCAGTGGAAGAATTGTATGGTTATATGGTTGGGCTAGAGCATTGCCAACGCCATACCTTTGTACATTCCATTTATCGGCACGAATAATGCCTTCGTAGGTCTCGGTGTCCGATTTCTGAAGCCATTCAAGAAGTGTTGGCCCAACGTTGAAACTTATGTGTTCAAAGTTCCCCAATTGAACATTGGGGCGATAACATTCGGCAGTTATCTTTTGATTGAAGTTTTCCCATGGATTAGCACCACTTTCCTTGGGAATGCGCCCGACAAACGGATCTTCGCGCAATGGTTGATAGAAATGGCCGTGGATACATAAATACCGAGCCATAGATAGACTCCTTATTGCTTGGATGTGATTACAGATGTGCAACACTTTAACGCTTTAGGTTAATTCCCCGTATCAAAATCAGACTGTACCAAAGCACCGAGCGCCCTAACGGTGGAGTTGAGCCGCGCGGGCGGGTCTGGTGAGAGCTACCTCAATAACTGTGACCTTGTCTGGCGTCGGGCATTTCAATTGCCGCCGCATAGCCCGCGTCGGCTCGAACGTGTGTTAGCTGGCCCCCCTTCCCATGCAAAACCAACCTCTTCGCTTCCTTAGTACACAACAGTACACAACATTTTTCTCGGAACTCTAATCAGCACAATACAGAAGACTACCAGATGTGGTGCCTCTCAAGAAAAAGCAAATTACTACGGCCCAATAAGCCGCCAGACACCTTCCTCGGTAGCAAGGTATACAACGAATGGCGGCACGGGCGGCGGTTCGCTTTTCACTACGAACGGGAGATACATTGAAAATGGATACGCTTGGTTAAGCCACCACTGAGTCAGGTAGAGTGAAGCCTGTGTGCCAATGGGCGCTATGGCTAACGAGTTGATTTGAAGAAAAGGATTGAAGCCCTCATTTCGAGACATCCACGTATCTCCGCTATCCGTACTCCAGAACACTCCGTACGTGTTGCAAGCCATAATTACCATCTCAGGTCGTGTTGGATGAATCGCTAGGGCTGGGCACCGCAGATCTTCTCCTTGGGTCGGTAGGGTCTGATTCAGCGAATCCCAAGACTGACCGGCGTTGGAAGTCCTATATACACCGTTCTTCTCAGTAGTCGCATACGCAATGTTGGGGTCCTGCGGATGTACAGTCAGCGTCCTAATCGCGTAGCTACGCCCTACGCTAGCGCGTGGCTTCCATGACTGACCGCCATCTTGGGTCCAGAACACTTGATCTCCATCCGCACCGTAAACGACGGCCTGGTTGGACGGGGCTACTGCCACCGCTGAACGTGGCGCTCGTGGGGCCGCTGATACATCAGACCAGGAGCGGCCTGTGTCCAAGCTCTTGGTCAACCACAGTTTGGAATACTGGCAGAAGAAAGGGCCACTCCAGACCTGATACATTGCCGCATACAGAACACGGTTCGCTGCTACGCGATAGAGTGCTTGGGTGCAACGGCTGTCAAATCGGGTTGGCCACGGAAGCCGAACCCCCGCCCATGACTCACCGCGATCAAGAGTCTTCCAGAGGGTCAGGTCTCCAACCGCGTAAACCAAGTCATCGCTCTGAGGATCTCCCAACAGTAAGAATCTGAAGTCAAGCACGTCAAGGCCAGCGTTTTTAGGGTCCCATGTATTACCAAGGTTCCCCGTGCGAAATATCACATGCCTGAACCCCCTAGTTGCTGCATAAGCCACGTTGCCATTTCTAGCCGGCACCACAACCCCCGTCACATTGTCGTCTGTTAATCCTACTTGCTCCCAACGTGCGGAACTGCTCTGCGCCAGCAACGTCTCAAGTGGAACGCTGAAGACTAAGAGCCCAACGAGGCTGATAAAAACCAACTGAAGCCAAGCATGGACTGACCTTGGATGCTTCATGTTCACTCCCTGTTGCTCTACTTGCGAATTGGCCGGCTAACGCTTGAGTTGTGGCGATTGCGGGTTAGCGAAGATACCCCCAATCACCCAAATGATTGTGGCCCAAGCTACTTTCAATTTAAGCCAAGATTAGCAATTCGCTACCAACGATTTGTTAGCAAGCATTTTAGGGGCACGACAAACTCCCTATCAACTCCAAGCCTGTCGTAGTTTCTCCCCCATTACATCGAATCTCACACCCACTGTTTTTGTGTAACCAATTTCATCTTTTCCCCAGGCTTCAAGCATTATATTCCGTAGCCGGCGTAGTCTGGCAATTGCTGGTGGGTGAGTTTGGGAAGAGTTGAGTTTACGTGCTCGTTCCACGTACATTAAAAATTGGAAGAACGCTTCAACTTGTGAAAAAGTAGCCCACGCCGACACTGCATCTGTCGAGGGCCTTAGAAGTGCAAACAAAGCAAATTTATCGGCTGCATATTCACGCCGATGGTTTGTGTTAGCCATTTCAATCTTTTTACTATCATAATCAATGATAGCAACAGCATACCCGTTGTCAACATCTCCATTACAAATATGTCCGACTTCATGAAGAAAAATAAATTGATACATTAGTGAAGCAAAAGCCCCCGCAAGGCCAAGCAATTCGGGAGTCAGATAACTATAATGACGTTCAAGATTGGCATAGTTTTCGCGGCTGGGTTTGATGGCACAATCCACGGATATTCTTAGAATTTCTTCGGGTTCTACAGACTCTAGAACATCTTGTAATAGTTCGCCAGTTACATCAGGCGCATAAAGTGCCATGCTGAGAAGAATGGAAGTAAAAAACAACCCGTAATTAATAACAATGACATATCCTTGCGATAGACCTCCCACACAGCAAGCATTAATAATTCCCGTTGGTAGAAACCCAACAGCTGTGCGTCTCAATAATTCTGCCTCCTGCTCCGAAACCAATTTTTGCGACTTGTCACGGATATTCTCAGCCAATGAGTCTAGACGTGCCCAGGGAGGAGCCGTAGCAAGTTGTTCTAAATATTTCAAATCCTTTTCTAAATCAGAAGAGTCAAGAAGGATTACACTTTTGGCACGCTGTATTCTTTCAAGTGTTTTTTCAGATTTGTGATCCATAGGTTGAAAGACCAAACTATAATCCGAATTAAAGGCTTTCCTCTGAAGATACCGGAGATATGTCTTAGGACTCATCATCATTTATTTTCCAAATTTGGTGTAATCCTTGAGCTTGCTAACGGTCTAGCTCACCCGCCGCGCGGGTCTGGCAAGGCCGGCCTCAACCACCG
>CAZNFE010000130.1:0-7530 GCA_964571945.1 uncultured Pseudomonadales bacterium | reverse complement strand
AAAGGGACCCGGTCAGCATCTTTGTGATCTATTTCGCTTGCATCGATCACTGGCCCCTTTGAGAGGCACCTATCGAAATACCTCCGGCTTTGCCGGAGGATTGTTATTGAGAAAATCTAAAACTGTCGCATTAAACTCTGCGGGTTTCTCAATATTGGAGGCATGTCCGGCACCCTGAATCACAGCTCCAATTGCATTTGGAACTTTGGCTGCCATGTAATCCGCAGCAGCCAGGAACGGTTTGTCTTTGGAGCCGACCAATACCAGGGTAGGAACATTTACTGCAGAAAGAGACTCAATGACGTGACCGTCTACCTGGGTAAGCATCCCACGGGCGGCGTGTGCCAATCCCTGTGCCGAGTGATGTTGGCTGGTTCTCACCTCACCACTCGATCCCAGCGCGGACAGACCTTTAGATTCCAATCGGCTTGCCTGTTTCAGGGCAAAATCATTCCACCCGGCTCGCGCCTGGTCATTTTTAAAGCCTGGACCCGTATCGAACAGAAGTAGCGCACTCACCATTTCGCTATATATACAATAAAAGGCGAGTGACATGTAGCCACCCAGTGACAAGCCACCGATCACCGCCTTGTTGACATTGCACTCGTCAAGGATCGCATACATATCCGAAATCGTGAGTTCCATCGAATAGAGTGTTGCATCATCAGGGCTGTCCGATTTACCGTGCCCGCGCATATCCCAGGTGATGACCTGATAATCAGAGAATGAGCTTATCTGTCCCTGCCACATCTGGGATGTAGCTGAGTAACCATGACTCAGCAGTATTGTTGGGCCAGCACCATGCACTTCATAATAAATCTGTGTGCCTCTGTTATCTATAAACGCCATTCAGACTCCGTAACAATTCAATTTGCCATGAAACTAATGCTACCATGTCATTCCATTTTTAGTCCGTCAATCTGAACTGGAACAGGATCCAGACACGAAATCCGAGCATAATTCTTGAGGATTGTAATTCTGTATGAAAAAAGTACTTGTCTGGGATCTGCCGACACGACTATTTCACTGGGCGCTGGTGGTTTTGCTGTGCCTGTCTTTCATAACCGCACTGGTTGAAGATCTCGAGAATACGGAACTTCACATGGCCAGCGGCTACGGCATCCTTGGATTGGTTCTGTTTCGACTCGGTTGGGGTTTCTTCGGCGGTACCTATGCAAGATTTACACAATTTTTGAGAGGCCCCAGGACTTGTGTTACCTACCTGAAGCAAATTTTCCCGCTCCGCTCTAATTCGTACCCTGAAATCGAATCCAATCACGACAGTTACCTCGGACACAACCCGCTCGGCGGCTGGATGACAATTGTCATGCTGCTGGTGACACTAATCCAGATTACCACAGGATTGTTTGCCAATGATGACATCTTGTATGAAGGACCCCTGGCATACAAAGTAACTGAATATGCCAGCTCACAATTCACGATGCTGCATAAACAGAATTACCTGCTGCTGCTGTTCCTGATTATTCTCCATCTGGCTGCCATCGGCTTCTACCGATTTTTCAAACATCAGCATCTGGTGCAGCCGATGCTGACAGGGTACAAGCAGATTAGCACCCGAACAGCCCAACTCCTGAACCAGACACAGCAAGTTGCTACCAATTGGTGGATCGCTACAACACTAATGATTGTTGCGGGCCTGATAGTCTATATTGTTATCAACTGGCTTTAGTGTTCGTGCTCTTCCCGGAAATTATCATGGCAACCCTTGCAGGTTTTCCCGAGTTTCTGTACACCGCCACCGATGGCTTTCATATCATCGCTCTGAATGACTTCTGCCAGCGATTTCGCCGCATTCACAAAATCATTGACACGGTTTTCAAATTCCTCAGGTTGCTCCCATATTGCCGGTAATGCCTCTGATTTTTTTGTACCACTGCCAGCAGGAAAGACATGCGGCACGATCTCAGCCAGGTCAGCCATGGCACCTGCATGCAGCCGCAGATTCTCTGTGAATACCTGACCTTTGAGACTGGCACCCAAAGCAGCCATCTGTCCCCCGACAGCTTTCATTACAGCCTGTCTATATTTGTAGACCCCTGCCGAATCGGCATTGATCACTGCAGAAGCGAACATGAGAATGACCATTATTATTATTCTAACTATCATAAATGTACTCCGTTAACCATGGTTAACATCAGGGTTGAGTTTAACGTATTTACGCGTGAACCTCTGATGATAAAGGAATCCTGTGCCAGAGAATAGTCTGCGTTGAATCGAGGTGCTGACTAGATTACCGGATGGTATATATCGTTATCTAATACTTTTATAGTTTGACATCTATCGAAATATAAGTATAATTCGATAGATATCAAACTTATGAGATTCAGATTATGCACCTGATTGCTCTGATACGTTTTATTTTTATCGGATTGTTCATCGCTTTGTCCGTTGGGCTGATGATCGTACCCGATATTCTTTTTTCGCCTGACGTTCAACTGCTGGAAGCCAGACACCTGCTGATCGCTGGTGCCGGTATCATTCTGTATGCCCTCGACAGCTATATCTCACACTGGAAATCATCTGCCTGGTCACTCCAACCATGCAGATGCCATCTCTAGCCCGGATTAATCAGCGCATTAAACGATCGGTACTCTTTGTTCTGCGTATATACAGTCCATTGCTGCACATTTTCACTACAAGGGTTTCGCATTCACATATTGACCTCAAATTTACAGAGGTGCATAGTTGCAGTTTCTGAGTCTAACGACAACGTATCCGGGGGATCAGCTTGAAACGGGAAGTCGACGCAAAGGCTATGGCAAAAGCCTTCAAAGCTCTCTCCAATCCTAATCGTCTGACTATTTATCTTGAGATTCTGCATCGTCATGAAGCCAGCAAGAATAAGCCCTGTGAGGGTTGTTTGATAGCGGACGTGATGTCGGAAATGAAAATCGGTGCACCGACCGTTTCCCATCACGTTAAGGAATTGGTAAATGCTGACCTGATTGATGTAGAACGCCAGGGGAAATTCGTCAATTGCCACATAAATGATGCAATGCACAAACAACTTCGACATTTTTTTACCCTGAATAGAAAGCGAGTCGCGAGCTAAGTCATGGCAGCAAAAAAAACATTTCAATTTGAGCAAACACTGTCAAAACTCGAGCAATTGGTTGAACAGATGGAAGATGGTGATTTTTCGCTGGAAGAATCTCTGCAGGCATTCGAGGAAGGTATTAAGCTGACCAGGGAATGCCAGCAGGCACTGAAGAAAGCGGAACAAAAGATACAGACGCTCATTCAGAAGAATGGCGAGTTAGACCCGGTGCCTTCTGCCGCTGAAGATCTTGAGAATGGATGAATTTGATGTCTACCGTAGCCGGGTCGACAACTGCCTGAAAACCTCTCTTGGCCTCAGTAACGTGCCGGAGAAGCTGAAGGCTGCAATGGTCTATAGCGTATTCAACGGTGGCAAGCGGATCCGCCCAATTCTGGTTTACGCTACCGCTGAAGCACTCCACGGAAATCTGGAGCAGGCTGATTCTGCCGCTTGTGCAGTAGAATTGATTCATTGTTATTCATTGGTCCATGATGATCTTCCTGCGATGGACAACGATGAATTACGCCGTGGCAAGCCGACAACACACATAAAATTCGATGAAGCTACCGCTATCCTGGCTGGTGACGCATTACAGGCACTTGCTTTTGAATTACTAGCCAAAGAAAGAGTCAATGGTCTGAAGAAAGTTGGCGAACTGGCCAATGCAGCAGGAGCCTACGGAATGGTAGGCGGTCAAATGATCGATATCAGTGCAATGAACAGGTCAATTTCACCATCCGAGCTTGAAAATATGCATTTAATGAAGACCGGTGCGCTGATTAGAGCCAGTATTCATCTTGCTGCCTGTGATCACGAGCTCACCGCACAGCAACTTGGTGGTCTGTCGGAATTCGCCCGCAATCTCGGACTGGCCTTCCAGGTCAAAGATGATCTGCTCGATGTGCTGGGTGAACAATCCCTTACAGGCAAAGCAACCGGTGCCGATCATGAACTGAATAAACCCACGTACGTATCGATCCATCGCATTGAAGGAGCGAAACAAATTCTGAACGACCTGCATGGAAATGCTATTCGATCACTCAATGCTTTTGGCTCTGCCGCTGATACTCTAAGATCTATCGCTGATTACATCGTATCGCGAGAATACTAGCAGGTTAGTCTGTTCTCGGTCAGCCTCCCAGGGAAGATCTGGCAAGGCTAGCTCTCTTCATTAGTCAGCTATACAGCGATAGTGTAGAATCACTCAACCCATTACAGCCAGCTACAGATCAGGTTTTCTGAGCAATCTATGATTGACGAAATACCCTTAACGCGCCCTGAAACGCCGCTGCTCGATCAGATCGATAGTCCGAACGATTTGCGTAAGCTACCGGAATCTGACCTCGAGACCCTGGCGCAGGAACTTCGCAATTTTCTAATTTACACGGTTGGCCAGACCGGGGGACACTTCGGTGCCGGACTGGGGGTAATAGAGTTAACCATCGCTTTGCACTATGTCCTGAATACGCCCGAGGATCGAATTGTCTGGGATGTTGGCCATCAGGCATATCCGCACAAGATACTCACCGGACGCAGGGAACAAATGAGCACGTTACGGCAGGAAGGCGGCATTGCCCCGTTCCCCTCCCGGCAAGAAAGTAGCTATGATACGTTTGGCGTGGGTCACTCTTCTACATCCATCAGCGCAGCACTGGGCATGTCGATTGCGTCTGGCATGAAAGGTGAGGATCGCAAGATCGTGTCTGTTATTGGCGATGGGGCAATGAGTGGCGGCCTGGCATTCGAAGCTCTGAACCATGCAGCTGAAGTCGAGGCTAATTTACTGGTCATACTGAACGACAACGCTATGTCGATCTCCAGAAACGTAGGCGGTCTGGCCAAATATTTCGCCAAAATCCTCGCCAGCAGACCATATCTGTCCTTTCGTGAAGGCAGCAAAAAAGTCTTGAGTCATTTGCCAAAAGCCTGGGAACTGGCGCGCCGCACCGAAGAACATATGAAAGGCATGGTCATGCCGGGGACATTGTTTGAAGAGATGGGGTTCAACTACATAGGACCAGTGGACGGGCATGATATCGCCAGTATGGTACAGGTGTTCAAGAATATAATGGACCTGAAAGGTCCCTTGTTTGTGCATCTGGTAACGACCAAGGGTAAAGGCTATGCTCCGGCTGAAGCCGCCCCTGTGAGCGGGCATAGTCTCGCTAAAATCGAGGCAACCGGGGAAACTCCGGCACATTCGTGTGATCGCAATCTACTTAGTTATTCTGAAGTTTTTGGCAACTGGCTCTGCGATATGGCTAATCAAGATTCAAGGCTGGTCGGGATAACGCCTGCGATGAAAGAGGGTTCAGGTATGAGTCAGTTCGCTGATAAATATCCGGACCGCTACTTCGATGTCGCGATAGCAGAACAGCACTCTGTGACACTGGCTGCAGGGTTAGCATGTGAAGGCGCAAAACCGGTTGTTGCCATTTATTCAACCTTTCTGCAACGGGCATATGATCAATTAATTCATGATGTAGCTATCCAGAATCTTGATGTGTTGTTCGCTATAGACAGAGCTGGTTTGTTAGAAGACGGGCCAACTCATTCCGGATGTTTCGATTTGTCGTTTCTCCGTTGTATTCCTAATCTCATCATCATGGCACCTGCTGATGAGAATGAAACCAGGCAAATGCTGTATACCGGATTCACGCATCAGGGACCCGTTGCAGTACGCTATCCCAGGGGTACAGGACCCGGTGCCGAAATCTCCGAGCAGATGGCCTCTATTCCTATTGGCAGCGCTGAGATAAAAAGGGAAGGGGGTCTGGTGGCCATTCTTGCATTTGGTTCTATGCTCACAGCCAGCTTGCAGGCAGGAGAGGAATTGGATGCTACAGTCGTAAACATGCGATTTGTAAAACCTCTTGATGAAGCCCTGATTATACAACTGGCCAGTACCCACGAACTGCTGGTAACCGTCGAAGAAAACGTAGTTCAAGGTGCAGCTGGATCAGCTGTGAATGAGTTGCTGTCCTTAAAAGCGATTGTCACGCCGACGCTTAATCTTGGTATTCCGGATCAATTCATCAGTCACAACAAGCCAGCAAAAATGCTGGCCATTTGTGGTCTTGATGCGGCAGGAATCGTCCGTTCGATCAACGCCAGAATTCACTAGGAACACTCGGTTCAAGCGTACCCAGGCCTGATTAGTCTGGTGACTGGCTGATTGAAATGCTTCGTTTCCGTCCTGTTTGAAAGAGACCGCAGATGTTCTTGTCCTAATATAGTCGTGTTAAATGGCTTGTGGTGGATTCAGTCATGCTGGATTGATCGCCGGAACGGTACTTTGCGGTAGTGCCACATCCGGACAAGAACTGGTTAGTCCTGCGTATCTGACATGAGATGACCAAATTTCTCGGCTTTTGTTGCCAGATATTTAGCATTATATGAGTTAATGCCGGTTCGCAATGGAATCCTCTCAATCACTTCCAGGCCCAGTTTGGTCAGTGCTTTAATTTTTACCGGATTGTTGGTCATCAACCTCAATTTTTTTACCTGCAAATGAGTAAATATTGCTTTGCACACGCTGTAATCCCTAAGATCTGCATCGAAGCCTAACTGCTCGTTCGCTTCTACAGTATCAGCACCCTCATCCTGCAACTGATATGCGCGCACTTTGTTAAGCAAGCCGATTCCTCGGCCTTCTTGTCGCAGATATAGCACCACGCCAACACCTTCTTCAGCAATTTTTTTCAAGGCCGCTTGCAACTGAGAACCACAATCGCAGCGCAGACTAAACAGTGAATCACCGGTTAGACATTCGGAATGTACCCTGGCCAGCACAGGTTCACCACTGCTCACATCGCCAAGGGTCAATGCAATGTGTTCTTTTCCAGTTTCCAACTCTTCAAAACCATGCAAAGTGAAAACACCCCAGGGCATCGGTAACTTCGAAGACGCAACAAACGCAACACTCACGAACAACTCCAATTTCAACAATATTCAATCAATACCAAGACTCCGGCAGAGCCTGGGGACAGCGCAGTCAATAACAATCCTCCGGCAAAGCCGGGGGTTTTCGCTTTCAATAATACTAGAGTAAGGCCTGACAGGCGAATTACCGACTTTGCTCCCACTTCCGGTTCACTCAGATTCTGCGCAAATTGCGCAATCAGAATTTGCTGGTAAGCAGAAGCACACCATTACCTTCTTTTATGGTCACATGATGAAGAAACGTCATACCCAGTAAAATCTGCAGCGGATACTCTCCGTCCAGCACCGCGGCTTCTACATGCTCTCTTTTGATACCACCCACCTGGACACTGGACAGAAAAACACGCCAGGTTCTGACTTTGCCACCGGCAGTGACCACATGACCGGTTTCGGAAGATGCATAGTCAATACCCAGTTTCTTTGCTACTGCTGTATTCATAGCCATTATAGTCGCCCCGGTATCTACCAGGAATTTCACCAGTCGGTCATTGATGCTACCTGTAGTGACGTATTGTCGTCGGTGAGAA
>CAZNFE010000129.1:1469-7564 GCA_964571945.1 uncultured Pseudomonadales bacterium | reverse complement strand
ACTGAGAAAAAGACTACTGAGCTGCCAGGGGGCAGGGACATATTCAGGGCTTGATAGCGCAGATTGGTTTTCGCTTCTATATAACAAAATGCTAAGCGATTGATTTATATATATTTATTGTACGAGGAATCTCTGTAATTGTTGTTCTAGTCAGTTCCTATGTTTCTGCGTAGCGGTGGCAGCCGTTTGATTCGCTTTCAATCAGCCTGCTATGCCGGAACGTACTGAAATACTTCTTCAAGCGGTTTTTCGAAGACCTGCGCTATTCGAAAGGCTACCTCCAGTGACGGTGAGTATTTACCTTTCTCGATTGCCAGGACCGTCTGTCGAGTGACACCTATGCGGTCGGCAAGTGCCTGCTGAGTCATCTCGTCGCTATCAAATCGCAGACGCCGGATGTTGTTGGTGATACGGCCCGTTTGCTTCACCTTACACACCTCTTCGGTAATAAAACAGGCGGGAGCCATAATTGCAGAGTTCGGCGACCACGATGGCGAGCAGTAACAGATTTGCGTTCATGACCGGAGTGACGCTGGGATCACTTTTCAGGTCTCCCAACACGATATACCAGATCATACTCAGTATACCGATGAATAACACAACATAGGCATTACGGCTGGCCTTGACGACAACCAGCCGATCTCGTTCGTCCAGCCTGTCACCGTCCTTGGCATCTCGTCTCGCCGTCACAGCTATGAGGACATGCAGTACGATCTCGATGACTACCAGCAGGATGATTGCCCCAATGAGGCGCACAAGCAACTCAACACTGGTAAGCGCTTCCGGAGCACCGAACACGACAGAGAAGTGATTTCCGAACACCACGATAATGGCTATGACTGAGACCCAAACACTTTTTTCCTGGAAAGACAGATCCATGATGACGACTCCAATGTATGAATATCTTAACTAAATATATATATTAATATACTTTATGTCAATTATATTTTACATTTTAATCATACAATCGATCGAATCCCAATGCAGTGCATAGGCTTCCCAGGTTGCTATTCCAGTAAACACCAATCTACCGTATGCTTTAATCACTGGCGAAATCTCCAATATCCACTCGAAAAGGTCGATAGGCGATCATGAAAAAAGAAATCACCATCTGGAGCGAGGGAACCCGACTGGCAGCCGATCTGTTTATTCCCGAAGACCTGGCTGACGGCCAGAAGAGAGCGACCATATTGTTATGTCATGGCTGGGGTGGTCCAAAATCACACCTGAGTGCAACCTACGCACCTTATTTCTGTGCAGCCGGATTCGTCTGCCTGACATTTGACTATCGAGGCTGGTTTGAAAGTGATGCCAGGCTGGTGACGCCTGACAAACAACCGGAGATCGATGCAGATGGTTTCATGACGGTTCGGGCCAGGCCTGTCAGGGACGTTGTCGATCCACTCGATCAAAATCGGGATATCCAGAACGTACTCGATTATCTGATGGAAGAAGCAGTTGTCGACGCGGACAAACTCGGTTTGTGGGGGTCAAGCTTCGGTGGTGGTCACGTCATCTATGTTGCAGGTACCGACCCGCGTATTAAGGCAGTCGTTAGCCAGGTACCCGGTATGGGTTCTGCACCGGATGAACGAGGATTCACCATGATGCCGCCGGAAGGACAACAGATCGCCAGCGCCATGGCTCGCGGAGAAGTGGATGTCGTGCCACGACCGGCTGAGATGCCGGACTCACTGATAGGGGCAGGAGATTTCAGGACCATGTGGCGATATTTGCCGCGCGTTGCCGCTGCCAATATCAAGGTACCGATCCTGATAATCGATCAGGAAGATGAAGAGTATGGCGGCCGCGAGAATTCAGGTCTATCGGCCAAACAAGCCATTCCGGAATCGACCCTGGTCAAGTATCACGTATTTCCCGGCAGCCACTATGATGTGTATGACAAGAATTACCTGGAAGGCGCCCGGCTGGCCAGGGAGTGGTTTGTCGAACACCTGCTGTAAATCGCGTAGCAAGGGTATTCCCCGGGTGTACCTCTGGTCAGATTGCAGCATCTTCCTGCTGGAATTGTTCTAATCGGGTAATCCCAGCACCCGCTTGGCGATAATATTCAACTGCACTTCGTTTGTACCTCCGGCAATGCTGCTGGCAAAAGCACCCAGCCAGATCCGCGTGGTCGCCAGTTCAGTCTCGGAGAAGCCCTCGCCTTCCCAACCGGATCCCTGGAAACCCATGGCCTGGACTTGCAATCTGGTATTCATCTTATCCAGATCCGCACCCACCGCCTTGAAAATCGAGGTGACTGCGCCCAGGGTCTTACCCGATGCATTTTCTTCCCTTGATCTGGCCAGGGTGAGTTGGAATGCGTGTGCTTTCAATTTGTGATGAAGCATCTGATCACGAAATGCCGGATCCAGAATCTTGCCGTCATCTGTCTCGCCGATGTATCTGCGGGCGAGTTCCGCCAGATAATAAGTCTGGCGCCCGGTTGCCTGGCTGGTGGCACCGCTGGCTCCCATACCGCTAATACCAGACCGTTCATGCTGCAGCAGCCGTTTGCCGATGCTCCAGCCATGATTTAGCTCGCCGACCAGGTCTTCCCTGGCGCCAATGGCGTCATCAAAAAAGGTCTCACAAAACGGGGATGAACCGGAAATCAGCCGGATTGGCTTCACGGTGACACCGGGCTGGTGCATATCGACCAGGATTAAGCTGATACCATCATGTTTGGGTACATCAGGATCGGTCCGAACCAAAACATAGATCCAGTCCGCCACATCGGCACCGGAGGTCCATATCTTCTGGCCATTAAGCACATAATGATCCCCCTCGAGGACTGCCCGGGTCGAGAGGCTCGCCAGATCGGATCCGGACCCGGGTTCACTGTAACCCTGGCACCATTGCACTTCTCCCGAGGCAATTTTCGGCAGATGGCGTCTCTTCTGATCTTCCGTGCCGTACTCGATCAGGGTGGGACCAATCATATTCATGCCCTGTCCACCATTATCGAAAGGCATGGTCGCTCCTACGGCACGAAACTCATCTAACAAAGCGATATGTTCCTGAAGATCCAGACCGCCTCCGCCATACTCTTTCGGCCAGTGCGGTGCGCCCCACCCTCGGGAGGCCAACCGCCGCGCCCACTCCCTGCGTGGTTCGCTACCTTCTGCGGCACTTTTCATCTCATCGGTGAAATTCGCCTTGAGCCAGTCCCGTACTTCGCCTCGAAAATTCTCCATCGTCATGGTCGTTTCCTTCTCCTGGGTGGAACAGGGTTCTCTGGCACTTTTATATGGCCTTGCAGACGGATTGTCAATTGATGGAAAGCGAAAACCCCACTGCTTTGCCGGTGGATTGCTATTGCACCAGCAGGCCCCAGCAGCAACCGGCTGCCAGAAGGTGTATCCTGCCTGTCTATCATCGAGCAAGCAGTTGGCAAGACTTCTCGAATTATCTATGCTACCGGTGAGATGAAGGCGCAACAGCAAAGGAGGAGCAGATGAACGATAACGTATATATTATTGGCGCAGGGATGATCAAGTTCGGCCGTTACCTGAACAGGGATATCAAGGACCTCACCCACGATTCATTGGAGCTTGCTCTAAAGGACAGCGAACTTACCAGAAGTGATATTGAAGCGGCCTGGTTCGGCAACAGTTTCTGGGGATTGTTCTCCTTCCAGCATTGCATCCGCGGTCAGGTTGCCTTAACCGCTAACGGCCTGGAAGGAATACCGATCACCAATGTGGAGAACGCGTGCGGTACCGGGAGTTCCGCCATACACGGCGCCTGGACAGCGATTCGTGCAGGCCTCTATGACTGTGTGCTGGCGATTGGCACCGAGAAGATCTACAACGAGGATCGTACCAAAATGATGACCAGCTTCGCCTCGGGCGGTGATGTCAGCGGTTGGGCAGAAAGCGCTCAACAGGAAGAATCTGCTACGGCTGGCAAACCTGCCGGGAAGAAAAAAGTGGATCATTCTCCCGGCATGGATATGTATGCTACAGGTGCGCGCGCACACATGGAGAAATATGGCACCACCCAGCATCAGCTGGCGGTGATTGCGGCCAAAGCACATAACAACTCGACCCTGAATCCACTGGCTCAATACACATTTCCCATGAGTGTTGATCAGGTGATGGAGGACAGGGAAGTTGCCTATCCGCTCACCCGGGCCATGTGTGCACCGGTTGGTGACGGCTCTGCAGCGGTCATCCTGTGCAGTGAACAATTCCTGAAAAAACATCCGAGTCGTCGAGCTGTCCGTATCAGTGCTTCCATTCTTCGTTCCGGCAGACGAGTCGGAGGAGAAGTCATCGGCGAGCAGACATCCACCGCTGCGTACGAAACAGCAGGCGTTGGTCCGGAAGATCTGGATGTGGCGGAAGTACATGATGCTACATCCTTTGGTGAACTCGCCGTTACCGAAGAAATTGGCCTCTGTGCGAAGGGTGAAGGCGGAATCCTTGCCGAGAGCGGCGCAACAGAACTTACCGGACGAATTCCGGTGAATACCAGCGGTGGACTGATCGCACGAGGACACCCGCTTGGGGCGTCAGGAATCGCTCAAATATTCGAACTAACAATGCAACTTCGCGGCGAGGCAGGTAAGCGTCAGGTGCAGAACCAACCACACATCGCACTGGCAGAAAACGGTGGAGGCTTTCTCGGTTCCGGTGCCGCTGCCATGTGTATTCACATTCTGGAAAAGAAGTAAGTGGTCGGAGTAGAGACTGCCCAATGAAGATTGCAGCCAGGGATAGCTGATGCAGCAAATCGAATCGATTTTTATCACCTTCGGTGACCTGGCCTGGGGACCCTGGCTGCTGGTCCTTATTCTGGGCGGTGGGATGTACTTCCTGGCTATTTCGAGGCTTCGACCGTTCCTCTATCTGGGTCACAGCATCGCATTGTTGCGTGGAAAATTCGACGAACAGGATGATCCCGGGGATATCACCCATCTGCAGGCACTCTCCAGTGCGCTTGCCGGTACTGTCGGCATGGGCAACATCGCTGGCGTGGCCGTAGCCATTCACGTTGGTGGGCCCGGTGCCATTTTCTGGATGTGGGCGACTGCAATCGTCGGCGTTGCCACGAAATTTTTTACCTGTACCCTGGCTGTCATGTATCGCGGCCCGGACAGTAACGGCAATATCCAGGGCGGGCCCATGTATGTCATTCGTGAAGGGCTCGGTAAACGCTGGAAACCACTGGCAACGTTTTTCGCAATTGCCGGTACAATTGGTTGTCTGCCCCTGTTTCAAACCAATCAGCTGGTGCAGACAGTACGTGAAGTCATCTTTATCGATCAGGGCTGGATTACGTTGGATCAATCATTCACGTTCAATATCATCGCCGGTTTGTTGCTGGCGATTGTCGTGGCTCTGGTAATCTTTGGCGGGTTGCACAGGATCGCTGCCGTCGCTGAACGTCTGGTACCAGGCATGGCTGTACTGTACATCCTGGCTGCATGCTATGTTATTGCAATGCACGTAACAGAAGTCCCTCACTATCTTTCGTTAATCATCACTGATGCGTTTAGTGGCACCGCTGCAGCCGGCGGCGCGATCGGCACGGTGATCGCGACCGGGGTCCGGCGAGGCGCGTTTTCCAACGAGGCCGGGATTGGCACAGAATCCATGGCGCACGGGGCGGCGCGCACTCGCGAACCCGTCAGGGAGGGCCTGGTGGCGATGGTTGGACCGATTATCGATACGCTTATCATCTGCACCGCAACAGCACTAATCATCCTGATGTCGGGTACCTGGCAGGGAACTGATGCCAATGGTGTGACCATGACGGCAAACGCTTTCCGGATTACCATGCCTGATGTTGGCATCTATATCCTCATCACCTGCATCTTTTTCTTTAGTATCACCACGATTTTCAGTTATTCCTACTATGGCACCAAATGCCTTGGATACCTGATCGGTGCAGACAAACAACACTATTACAACTACCTGATCCTGATCATGACAGTCATGGCAGCCATTGCATCCCTCGATGCCATGGTGGGGCTGGTCGATGGTGCATTTGCCATGATGGCCATTCCAACAACCGTGTCCGCTCTGTTGCTTAGTCGCAAGGTGCTCGCTGAAGCCAACCGCTATTTTTCGGGATATTTGGGGTCG
>CAZNFE010000129.1:0-1369 GCA_964571945.1 uncultured Pseudomonadales bacterium | reverse complement strand
CCTATCGGTTGGGACCCCGTTCCATCGGATAGGGTTGCCATCGTTCCAGTGCTACTCTTGGCATTACAGTAGGGTTTACCGGGCTCATTGGCCATTTGCCACGTAGCGCAAGCGCGATTTCCCTGGCGGCGCGGCGCCGGGTTTCCGGGCGCATCCTGGCGGTGGCGGACGCAATGTGCGGAGTAACTACAACATTGTCCATCGAAAAAAGCGGATTATCGACAGATGGGGGCTCCTGTTCCAAAACATCCAGTCCAGCCCCGGCAATCTCATTATTCTGCAGCGCTTCAATTAAGGCTTGTTCGTCAATGACACCGCCACGACAAGTGTTAATCAGGTAAGCAGTTGATTTCATTCTCTTAAAGGCTTCGGCATTCATTATGTGACGAGTCTCTTCGTTGAGGAGACAGTGCAAGGACAAGTAGTCTGATCTTTCCAGCAGATCATTGAATGAGACGGGCTCGATACCATCTCGGGTCATCTTGATTTCACTCACATACGGATCACATGCAATGATATTCATGCCGAACGCCCTGGCCCTTCGAACGGTTGCTTCAGCGACGTTACCATAGGCCAGCACACCGAGTGTCTGACCGATTAGTCGTGGTGTATTGTTCAGCATCGGTCTACCCTCATACCACCGGCCTTCATGAATCAATTTTTCCTGTATCTTGAGTTGTCGGTAACAAGCCAGCAGCAGACTAAGCGCGTGATCAGCGACTTCCTCAATAAAAATATCAGGCGTATTGGTGACAACAATCCCGTTCTCGGTCGCCGCATCAACATCAACCATGTCCACTCCCACACTACCAACACCAATAACAACACACTTCTCCAACGATTCAATGATGTTTCGAGAGATGGTTATACCCCAGGAAGTCAGTAGTGCATCGGCGTCATGCGCTCCCGCTATAAATGATTCCTCCGAACTTGCATCGACTTCAACAATTTCTGCAACTGCATCCAGTGATTCAAGTTCAAGCGAGTACCGGGTTCTGAGATCGACACTTGCATGACCCGGTAATTGCACAACCACTTTCTTCTTCATTCACATTTCTCCTGGGTATTCATCAAAAAGCTGATATGCCACAAGCCGATTCTGGGTCGTGGCTGGTTTTAATCCAAGTATCCCATAATCTGAGGGACAGAACGATGCCCTTAAAAACCCGGCGGTGCGGCGAAGGCCTGATGATGCCGCTCAAGCATGGCAGCGGCAGCCAGAGAGGTTCGATCTTCCAGATAAGGTCCCACGATCTGTACCCCAACTGGCAGATTACCGCTGGTACGACCTGCTGGTGCAACCGTCGCCGGCAGATATGTGTGAATGGAGCAGCCGGATCAGAACAGCAGAGCCAGATATGTCTGAACC
>CAZNFE010000128.1:0-7573 GCA_964571945.1 uncultured Pseudomonadales bacterium | reverse complement strand
TGCTCTTCAGATACGCGTCCTTTCACGACGCTACGCAGAAACACAGGAACTAATTAAAACAACAATTACAGGAATGTGTCGTACCATAAATTAGTCGCTTTGAATTTTGTCATTTTAAAGGAGAAAATCATGCAGGTAAAAAACAGCGTTACACCAACTGACGAGCAAATTAAGGGTTTCCTCGAGCCTGGTGCAGAAGGACCCATCTATATGCTAAATCTGCTGAAATTCAAAGAAAAGGCCGAATATGCAGATGGCAGGCAAACAGACCTGACTGGCGCGGAAGCTTACGCCCTCTATGGCGCGGGAGTTGTAAAATGTTTGCTTAAAGTCGGTGGCAAACCCATGTTCTCAGCGAATGTGGAAAGGCTCATGTTAGGTGAAGTGGAACAACTGTGGGACACGGTAGCCATCGCCATGTATCCGTCCCGGCAGGCCATGCTGGATATGATGCAGGATAAAGACTATCAGGTAATTGCTGAACATCGTGCGGCAGGTCTGGCCGGACAGCTCAATATCGAAACGACGGGAGCCCAGGGCGCATGGTTTACGAATGACCAGAACTGATATCAGTTGAAGGAAATCTATCCGGTGAGAAACATGCTTCTATTAGTCGTTGGGGTATTCGCCGGGCTTGTCCTGACGCTCGCCGCGATTTTATTTGCATACCCCCGGCGGGATTTGATCATATCGAACGCATCGAACAGTGTGGCAATCGCACGGTTGTTACTTCCGCCGGTATCATCCATGACTTCTTCACAGATGGCTCTCTGGCCAACGGCTCCAGAGATATCGAACCTCCTTCGTGTATGAACACCTGGGTTTCCATTGAGTGGGAAGATGGCGTGATGAAATTTCACCCCTTTGGCTTGCCGTTCACCCCGGTCACCAGACAGCGTCAGGGAAACACGTTGGTCTGGCATTACCCCAGATTCGGTGAAGTTCGCATGAAACAGATTTGTACTGTTCCAGCGGAACACCGATCACGAAAACAGCACCACTCATGAATTGAAACGGATACGACTTGTAGAATAACAATCCTCCGGCAAAGTCTATCGGTCGCCTGCTCACCCACTCACTAACCAGAATATCAGGGAATGGCCATGCCCGATAGATTAAAAAATTGGGTGATGTCGAAAGTTACAAATCACAAAAAGCTGATACTATATGCAGGGTCCACGATACTGACATGGAGAAAGAATCGATGCTCGAGCTGGGAGTAATCGCCGATGATCTTACCGGCGGCATGATGGTAGCCAGCATACTGGAACGGGAAGGTGTGCGATGTCCGCTCGTGACGTCAGCTGAAGAGCTGGAAAATCTGGACAAGTCTGCTGAAGCTGTGGTGATTGGCCGTAAAATTCGCCTCATCCCTGCCGATGAAGCCGTGGCCGATGCCCGGCATTCTGCCGAGGGACTGCTAGCCAGGGACACCAGGCGTATCTACTACAAGTACTGTGCAACTTTCGACTCGACTGATGCGGGAAATATTGGACCCATTGGCGAGGCATTGATGAAAACAACCAATACTGATCGAGTTCTCTTCTGTCCGGCATTTCCAGAATACACGGTAACAATTTTTCAAGGCCGAATGTTCCTGTCAAATATCATGCTCGGTGAGTCCGGCAAGAAATTTGATCCGGTCACACCAATGACCAACTCGAATCTGGTGGAAGTATTACAGGCGCAGTGTAAGGGTAAAGTTGGTTTATTACCTCACGGTATATTGGTTGCCGGGAAGCAAGCCAGCCACGCATATATAGAGAAACAGATCGACAACGGTATCAACCTTTTTATTGCCGACGCTGTGGATAACGAAGACTGTACCCGTATCGCAGAGATGGCCACTGACTGGCCATTAACTACAGGCGCAGACGCATTACCTATGTTTCTTGCACGAACCTGGTTAAAGCATGATGGCGATGTGCCTCAACGTACATTGCTACCCCCCTCACCTGGATATGAAGCAGTTATTGCCGGTAGCTGTGCTGCCACTACAGTAAGTCAGGTCGCACACTTTGAGAAACATCACCCGGTCTTTTGGGTCAACCTTCTGGATGCAGACAATATTGTCGATAAGATCGTGGGTTGGGCTAAAGAGCACATTAATAACGGCCCGGTCTGCGTTTCGACTTCAGCTAACCCGGAAGGTGTTAAGAGCGCTCAGGAAAAACTCGGACGAGATGGCGCTGCAGCACTCGCTGACGACATCCTCGGTCAAAGCGCGAAAGCGTTGCGGGATTTGGGGGTGAGAAAATTCGTGGTGGCCGGTGGTGAGACTTCCGGTCAGGTCTTTAACTCACTCGAGATCGCCCAGGTACAAGTTTCATCCTTTGATAATCTGAGTGGCGGTTATTGCCATACGAACAGCCCGGAACCTTTGTCATTGGTACTCAAGGCAGGTGGATTGGGAAGTGAGGAATTCTTTTTTACTGCCCTTGATCGAATGCGCGCAGCGGACGCAGCCCAGGCGTCGAATAGAAATAACTAACAGGAGATTTACGTGGCAGAAAAATCAAATGAAGCAAATTTGCGCCAACAGCTTGTAGAGCAGTATAAATTCGTAGAAAGCATCGGTCTTAACGAACTGGCGTCAGGAAATCTGAGTGTCCGATTTGGCGACAACATGCTGATTTCCGCATCTGGCGCATCGGCAGAGAATATCTCACCAGACACTATTGTCGAAGTATCTCTGCAAGGGGAATGGGAAGGTGATCGCAAGCCTTCATCGGAATGGCGCATGCATGCTGCGATCTATCAGAAGAATGAGAAAACCCAGGCAGTTGTACACACGCACTCGGACTATTGTGTAGCGCTTGCCTGTCAGCTTATGCCATTACCCGGATTTCACTATCTAGTCGGGGTTTTCGGAGGCAAGGACGTCCCCTGTGTACCCTACTCAACTTTTGGTACCCAATCCCTGGGTGATGACGCAGCAGAGGCCTTGATTAACCGATCCGCCTGTTTGCTGGGTAATCATGGCATGATCGCACGCGGACGGAACCTTAAGGCAACGGTTGGCCTTGCACAGCGCCTGGAAATCATGTGCCGTCAATATGTGCTGACACGGCAGCTTGGTGAACCCAAGCTACTGACGGATGAACAATGGGCTGAGTTTTTTGACCGTGCACAGAAGATCAGCTACGGAAAATTTATTTGAATGGAATTGGCGATATCATCAAGAACCTGATCGGGAAATTGCCGATACCACTGTCTTCACCAGCGTCCAGAATCATCGGCGGCAGATCGAGCACGCCCTGTACCCGGGTGAGCATGGCTGTATCTTCTCCGGTTCCGCGGCAGGTGAGTACGCGGTCAACCGATAGTGTTCGACTGGTCTTCGTTAACCGTCGTACTCTTCTTCTCGCCTCGAACCGGGAAATCATACTGGGTTTGAGAACTGTCTCCGACACTCAATGCGCCTTCGAGCTTGTTTCCAGTGATTTTCAACCAGGCTGTCATGGCTTCATTCGGCGGCTTACCCCAATTTAACTGGGATTGAGGCGTCATGTATTCGTAACTCAATATGCCGTCTGCAAAACTGATCGCGTTGATCTCGACCTGACCATCCTTTTCATCAAGGAGTTTTGCGGTAAGCGCGCCACCCTGCCCGGAAACTGTCAACTGGTTGTGGCGAACCTCGCCAAAAGCGTTAACTACGACATCCCATTGACCAATTACTGCATCGAGCGCTGGTGCATCAGCGGCGCCTTTTACGCCTGGATAGTCACGCCAGAGCCATCGAAGGGTGTCAGGAAAAATTGAACCACCGTGCCTGAGACTGTGCCCACCGGTACCCATTTCAAACCGATAATCGTATCTGGCATACTTCAGAGCAGCCGCCATACCGATATTAGCAAGCGGCCAATCTCCTTCCATGATATTCAGGTCGTTCTCCCCATCCTGGAGAAACACACGGATGGGCCTGGGCTTGCCGCGGGTTCTTCGAATCAGGAATGGGTATTCGGATCCGCCCCGAAGCCGGGTGTAGCTGCCGATGTGACTGATGACTTTGCTGAAAGCATCAGGGCATTCCCAGGCGACAGTGAAGGCACAGAGACCACCGTCGCTCATACCGCAGATAGCTCTGCCCGCAGCATCGTCTATAAGATTGTACTCCTTGCCAACTTCCGAGAGGATCTCATCCTGCAGGAAATGAGCATAGGTGTCACCGAGCGGTACATACTCTGACTGGCGATTGTCATAGCTAACTTCTTTCTCACCAGGCTCAATGAAGATGCCAATGCACACGGGTATCTCGTGCTTGTGAATCAGATTGTCGAAAACTATTGGTGCCCTCACCTCGCCCTTGGAATCAACGTATGCTGAGCCATCCTGAAACACCATCAAGCATGCAGGCTCGGCTTGATTATATTGAGCCGGCACATAGACCCAATAATTACGCGTGGTTCCTGGATAGACGTGACTGGTATTCCAGGTATGTTTCTGAATCGATCCTTTTGGGATGTTTTCCTGTAGTAATGAATCATCGGTTAGCATGTATTTCATTCATTTGGTCTCATTAGTATTGTTTGAGACTTTCTCATATCAGCAGAATAGACAATCGCAGTATGGCGCGCCATACCGTATATCCGAGTGATTATCATTAGATGAACGAAAACAAAGATAAGCAATAGCCTGTCAGATCCTGACTCCAGTGGCAGAAAACTCCGTCCCACCGGTCATACAGTCACCAGTAAGATTATCACCCGTTATGTTGCCTTCGAATCTGATGATGGTTTCATAACCGCCTTTGTCAACACCGAACTTGAATTGAACGTGATTGTCTATGACACTAACATCAAGGACTTTGCGGACCTCATCAAAGGGCTCTAATTCGATCTCACCTGACAAGTCAGGCCTTATCCGCAGGACATGTTTCCCCCACGGAAGCTTCAGTCGCCAGGAACCTGGAAAGGTGCCGGCAGCTTCAGCCGACAAGGGCACCGACAGTTCCGCTGCCTCTTCTTCATCAGGTAAAGTTGCAATTCGTTGAGCGATCCGATGGGTTCGCGCTGCCAGCTCCGAAATGCGGTTATCATTACAGTCCCGAACCGATGACGTGAGCCGATCTTCAAGCACCCCGATCCACTTGTCAGGCATTTTCGATGCACCAAGTCTGATCCCCAGAATGGAACCGACTGTGGCACCATTGCAGTCTGTATCCCAGCCACCTCTCACAGCGTTCACAATGCCAGTCTCATAATCCTCTGCACCAAACATAAGTCCCATCACAACCAGGGCTGCATTGTTAATAGTGTGGACCCCATGGTAATGGCCATAACGTTGCTCGATCTGCTCCCATACGATCTCCCAGTTTGACGATGCCTTGCACCACACAAGGGTGTCACGCACAGCCTCGGCCAGCCTGCAATTCGCTGGGATTTCAGCCAGGCCGATCTCGATGATCTCTGTAATGTCGTTAGTTACGAACCCGGCCGCAAGCATGGCAGCGACGAACATTTCTCCGTAGATGCCATTCTTGACGTGTGAAATGCTGGCGTCTCGAAATGCGAACTCCGCGGCTTTCTCTGGCCAGCCCGGCGTCACATAACCAAATATATCAGCCCGAATCTGGGCACCGATCCATTCTCGGAACGGGTTGCGCCAGCTTGCAGACAGTGGTGGCCAGAATCCATTGACGAAATTTCGGTAGGCATTATTCTCCGCTGTGTATAACAGACTAAATGGCATGTAATTCAGCCAGACATTCGCCATATTACGTGGCGTAAATTCTGCGCCCCTGCTCTCGAGAGCGAGCAGGCCGAGGATGGGATAGTCCATGTCATCGTCCCGGGCCATGCCTGCGATGTTGTCTCGGGTACTGCTTCTGAGATGCCTGGCGATCACATCTTCAGTGTATGGAATGTAGTTATCGAGTGGCAAGGCACCGACCGATGCCAGGTATTTGTCAATTCGTTCTCTTGGCCAGCCTTCTACCGGTTTCCCCAGCGTACAACCCGCTGCCCTTCCTAACCACGCACCGTAGATCCGATCCCGGACTTCGTCTTCGGACAGGGCGACCGACATACGACGCACTCCAGCCGGTCGCAATTCGCGAATAGCGGCCAATTCGGAGGGTTCCTGATAGGCAAAATCCGATGCTGGTTCGAGGCCATCCAACTCGTCGTAGAGTGCAGTAAACGCCGCATCATCCACGTTGCTATCATCTGCCAGAGCATCGTCAATGCGTTTGTCGAGACCAGCGACATTACAACCTTCCTCGCGCCGCTGCAGCAGTTCCATGTGTATCATCTGTCTTTCCAGGCTTCTCATTGACTTAAATCCTCATCCCATCACTTCATCAGGCTGCCAAAGTGGCAAATCATGAAGTTCGAATCTCTGTAATCTAGCACTGAATTAACCAATGGTTCAAACGTGTGACCCAAAAGTTCCCCCAATTCCTGCCTTGTGACAATACAACCGACTGTCCCTGACATGGGTGAACTCATTCGTTCGGAATCACAGCAGGGCAGCCTCGAAAGATTCCAAAAAATCCGGAGGTATGAGAAGATCAGGGTGACCGTTGACACACAGGTTGGACACTTCGGACGAAGGTTTTCGAACCTGGATTCCGACTACTGCAATCAGTTCCAACCCTAACGGCCCGTCTATATCAACCCGCTATAATGAAGGAGATCCGAGCGATGACCGAACCGGTACTTCTCGTCGACAAACAGGACGGCATTGCCATTCTTACGTTCAATCGTCCTGAAAAACTGAATGCCTTGTCTCTTGAACTACGTCTGGAATTACAAAAGGAGATCGTCTCTTTGCGCTCTGACGAAGAGATTGGAGTTGTCATCCTCACGGGTTCAGGACGTGCCTTCTGTGTTGGCCGAGATTTGAATGAACTGGGCAGTGACGATATTCGTAAACAGGAACGCATCCTCGAGAATTCCAATCCCGCTGAGCTGTTGAGAACCCTGCCCCAGCCAGTGATCGGTGCTATCAATGGATTGGCAATCACCGGTGGTCTGGAAATATCATTGTCATGCGACATGTTATTAATCACACCAGAGACCAAATTTGCGGATACACACGTACGCCTCGGCTTGATCGCCGGGTGGGGACTTTCCCAACGTCTGTCACGTACCATAGGCATCAACCGGGCCAGAGAACTATCGCTGACGGGAAATTATCTCAGCGCCGAACAGGCCTGCGAGTGGGGCCTTGCCAATCGGATTGTATCCAGAGAAGAACTGTTGCCTACCTGTATCGATCTTGCCAGGGACATGTTGTCCGCACAAAAAGAAGTCGTATTCAAGACCAAACGTTTAATTAACCGGGGCTTTGATCTGTCCCTGGGTGATGCCATGACCTACGAGTCTGAAATCAATCGTGTTCACCAGATCCCTTCAGCAGAAGGCGTGAAAGCATTGCAGGAAGGTGTGCAGAACCGAGGACGTGTTCAGGCGGGGAAACTATAATCTCCGGCATATAAGCGGGCGGATCAGTTGCGCTGATGAAGATGCCTGCTACATGATTCGGGTGCAATGGGTATCCATGCAAGAGGCGGCAGTTGAGTGGATCACCAACCCAGGCAATCAGATCGTCGAATCGATACTATTAA
>CAZNFE010000127.1:0-7622 GCA_964571945.1 uncultured Pseudomonadales bacterium | reverse complement strand
CAAAACCAGAGCGCGCACAGGGGTCGGATCGGAGAGGGTGAAACGCAAGCATCCGAAAAGATTCTGAGAGAAGTGGCAGGGCAACGCGACATACGATTGGCTGCTTCAGAAAAAGATGTTTATGTCACTACGGATAAGGATGGACATACCGGATTCATTGTATCTGCCGTGACCCAACAGGGATACAATGGTGAAATCAGGTTGTGGGTTGGCGTTGATTACCGGGGCAGGATTACTGGAGTAAGAGTCATCGAGCACCAGGAAACTCCCGGCCTGGGCGACAAGATACTCACGAGCGTATCTGACTGGATTACCGGATTTAACGGCAAGTCCCTGCAAAACCCAACTGACGATGGTTGGCGGGTAAAAAAAGATGGCGGTGAATTCGATCAGTTTACCGGAGCAACAATTACGCCCAGAGCTGTTGTGGGAGCCGTCCATCAGGTGTTGTTGAAACTGAATCAGGAGAATTTGCAATAGTGTGTTTGCAGAACAGCCTGCCCGGGGAATCAGTTAAATGACCCTGGTGCAGATAATAAAAGATGGATTGTGGCACAATAATCCTGCACTTGTGCAAATGTTAGGACTGTGCCCATTGCTCGCAGTATCCAATACGGTTGCTACCAGTCTGGGGTTAGGGCTGGTAACAGTATTTGTATTGACCGCTTCAAATACCTTAATCGCATGCATCCGTAATCATGTGGAAGAAGCTACACGGTTACCTTTATTCATCCTGATTATCGCCGGATTTGTCACCTGTGCTGACCTGCTGATGCAGGTGGGAGCATTTGAATTGCATCAGAGAATCTCGCTCTTCGTGGCACTGATCGTCACGAATTGCACGCTGCTGGGACGAGCAGAAAATTTCGCCAGTAAAAATCCGGTCGTCTACTCGTTGCTGGATGGCTTGATGATGGGGACAGGTTTTCTGTTCGCCCTGCTGGTGATGGGATTCTGCCGCGAATTGTTAGGTTATGGCACGCTATTCTCGCAAATGGATCTGTTATTCGGCGATACGGCAAAAGTTTGGACTATCCGCCTCTCTGCAGATGGACAGGGATTTCTGTTGGCGGTGCTGCCGCCAGGAGCTTTTCTGCTCATGGGTCTGTTGCTTGCACTCAAGAATATGCTGGATGATCGCGTGCTGGCATTGCAGCGATCACGAGACATCCAGGTACGCAGAATTGACGCTCGAAATATCTAAATCCATGACCAGACCCGGGATTGTATGAACAAGAGTAAACGATTGCAGATTCTCACCCGCCTGAGAGAGGAAAATCCGGAACCGACTACAGAGTTGAATTACGGCACGCCGTTTGAACTACTGATTGCGGTCATGTTATCCGCTCAGGCTACCGACGTCAGCGTCAATAAGGCTACCGCAAAATTGTATAGGGTGGCCAACACTCCGGCAGCAATATTCGATCTGGGCGAAAAAAAACTCAAATCCTATATCAGGACCATCGGGCTATATAACAGCAAAGCCAAGCACATCATAAAGACCTGCCAGATTCTGATCGACCAGCACCACTCGACGGTACCAAATACCCGGGAAGCCCTGGAGGGGCTGCCGGGAGTTGGTCGCAAGACCGCCAACGTGATCCTCAATACCGCATTTGGGGAACACACCATGGCGGTTGACACGCACATCTTCAGAATCTCTAATCGCATCAACTTTGCACCGGGGAAAAACGTTCTGGAAGTCGAAAAGAAACTGTTAAAGGTTATTCCGGATGAATTCATGCGGCATGCCCATCACTGGCTCATTCTGCATGGCAGGTACATCTGCACTGCGAGGAAACCAAAATGCGGTGCCTGCGTAATTGAAGATCTGTGCGAATATCGGCACAAGACCGAATATTGACTACTTATGTGAAAGAATCGAAGCAACCAGAGTGTGGTAGCTCCCTTCAGATCACGCTGTGAACTCTTTCAATTACCGCTTAAGGGAGGCTGGGGTTTACTTATTTGTGACTAGCGCCAGGGATGGACGCGGGACGGGCCAGGGATGGCCCATGGAACAAATAAGTAAACCCCAGCCTCCCTTAAGCAGCGCATCAACCTCCTACATCATAAAATTCTAAGTAGCTGATTTATATAGATATTTATTGTATGACAAATTCCTGAAATTGTTGTTTTAATTAGTTCCTGTGTTTCTCCGCAGCGCCGAAAAAGAATGCGTATCTGAGACACGCTGTAAACCCATCCATGGGAGCTCCTCACAGACTTCCCTGTCTGTGAGGGTCCCAGATTCGCATTCCTTTCCGGTGCTACTACCAGATCATGTTATTTGTAGATGGGTAGGGCATCGGCAGCCGGATGAGTCGCTTTCGAACAATCAAAACTCACAACTTGCGGCCCTTCTTCCCGGCAATCTTGAGGCGCAGTGCATTCAGCTTGATGAAACCGGCTGCATCCGTCTGGTCGTATGCGCCCGCATCATCTTCGAAGGTCACGATGTTGCCGTCATACAGGCTCGCATCGGATGATTCCCGACCGACAACCATCACATTGCCTTTGTAGAGCTTCAGCCTGACAACACCGTTAACGAACCGCTGCGATTCATCGATCAGAGCCTGCATGGCTTGGCGTTCGGGCGACCACCAGTACCCATTGTAGATCAGAGTCGCATATCGGGGCATCAGCTCATCCTTCAGGTGCGCCAGCTCACGATCCAGTGTAATAGACTCCATGGCACGGTGCGCTTTGAGTAAAATGGTTCCACCGGGTGTCTCATAGCAGCCCCTGGCCTTCATACCCACGTATCTGTTTTCCACGATATCCACACGTCCGATACCATTTTCGCCGCCGACCTTGTTAAGGCAGGTGAGAATTTCCGCTGCTGTCATCATTTGGCCATCGATCGCCACCACATCACCGGCGCTAAAGGAGAGTTCCATATAAACCGGTTTATCCGGTGCGGCTTCCGGTGAGCAGCTCCACAACCACATATCCTCGTTGGGTTCACTGGCCGGATCTTCCAGAATCGCTCCCTCATAGGAAATGTGCAGCAAATTTGCATCCATGGAATACGGAGATTTCTGTCCCTGACGCTGATAATCGACTGGGATCTGATGTTGGTCGCAAAATGCCAGCAATGCTTCCCTGGAATGAAGATCCCACTCTCGCCAGGGCGCAATAACCTTGATGTCAGGGCTCAGGGCGTAGGCACCCAGCTCGAATCGAATCTGATCATTGCCTTTACCGGTCGCACCGTGGGAGATTGCGTCCGATCCGGTCTCAGCCGCGATTTCAATCAGTCTTTTGGCGATCAGAGGACGCGCGATGGATGTTCCCAGCAGATATTCGCCCTCATAGATAGTATTTGCCCTGAACATCGGAAATACATACTCTCGCACGAATTCTTCCTGCAGATCTTCGATATATATTTCCTTTACGCCCAGCGCTTCTGCTTTGGCTCGCGCGAGTTCGACATCGTCTCCCTGGCCAAGGTCTGCTGTAAAAGTTACCACCTCGGCATGGTAAGTTTCCTCCAGCCACTTCAATATGGCTGAGGTATCAAGACCTCCGGAATAGGCCAGTACAATCTTGCTGACATCAGCCATGGCAGAACCTCTTCATCTGAACATGCACGCATAAAATAAAAGGGCGCTATATTACCTCTCTGACCATTAAAAATCACTACCGAGTTTTCTGTGTGTGCGTTTCTGATTGTTGACTGCCAATACAACTCAGCTCGCACAGCCTGACTTTCAGGTAGCTCTGATTGTGTCAGGGGTGATATCCCAGCTTCCCTGTGTTTGATACAATCATCGCAACAGGATGGAACACCACACCTATGGGCGACACTGAATCACTCACCATTACTCGACCCGATGATTGCCACTTGCACTTACGGGATGGCGCATCATTGCAACTCACCGTTGGTGACATTGCCAGGTACTTCGGTCGCGCTGTCATCATGCCAAACCTGGTACCCCCGGTTACCACTGTTCAGCAAGCGGCAGCCTATCATCAGAGAATCAGGCAATGGTTACCCGAGGATAGCCGGTTTACGCCACTGATGACGCTATACCTGACTGAACAGACCAGCATTGAAACAATCAGGCAGGCGAGTGACAGTAGCCTGGTACATGGCATAAAACTGTATCCAGCCGGTGCAACAACCAATGCCGATTCCGGTATTCAATCCATCGAGTCCAGTTATCCGGTGTTCGCTGAGATGGAAAAACGGGAACTGCCGTTGCTTCTTCATGGTGAAGTAAATGATCCCGAGGTCGATATCTTTGACCGGGAAGCGGTGTTTATCGATACTCATTTGATTCCCTTGTCGCAACATTTTCCCGGCCTGAAAATAGTGCTTGAACATATAACCACCGACACGGCCGTAGAATTCATATCGTCGAGTAATGATCACCTGGCGGCAACAATTACCATCCATCACCTGATGTATAACCGCAATGACATGCTGGCAGGTGGGATGCAGCCACTCTACTACTGTCTGCCAATACTGAAAAGAAGACGGCATCAGGATGCACTCTGCAAGGCTGCCACCTCGGGTAATCCAGCGTTCTTCCTGGGTACCGATTCCGCACCCCATCCCCGGTCTGCCAAAGAGAACAGTTGCGGCTGCGCCGCTGGTACCTATACTGCCCACGCTGCACTGGAATTATACGCTGAGGTATTCGATGCAATGGGCCAACTGGATAAGCTGGAAGCATTCGCCAGCCATTTTGGTGCCGATTTTTATGGCCTGCCCAGAAACAGCGATCAGATCAGGCTGGTCAGGCAATCATGGAATGTCCCTGAAACTCTCCCCCTGGGTGCAGAGGAGCTGATCCCGATCAGACATGGTCAGCAAGTTCGCTGGAAAGTGGTACCGGCGTGATCGAAGAATCTGTAGCTGGCATGGTGTTGCTAATTCTTTCAACCATTATAAAAACCGATGGACACCTATGAGCCATAAGCAGACAGCGATATCCAGACGTTTTCGAGGTTTCCTGCCGGTGGTGGTCGACGTGGAAACCGGTGGGTTTAATCCCCATACAGATGCCCTGCTGGAAGTGGCGGCGATCACTCTGGATATGGATTCGGACGGTCAACTGGTCCAGGGTAATCGATATTTTTTTAACGTCGAGCCCTTCAAGGGCGCAAATATCGAATCGTCCGCACTGGAATTCACGGGTATTGATATTCATAATCCCCTCCGCAAAGCCGTCAGAGAAAACCACGCACTGGATGAAACCTTACGCGGCATAAGAAAACAGGTTCGCGTTACCGGATGCACCCGTGCTGTAATGGTCGCTCATAACGCGTCCTTCGATCTTGGATTTATCAATGCCGCTGCCGAGCGATGTGAGATCAAACGCAATCCATTTCATCCTTTTTCATCTTTTGACACAGCAACTTTATGTGGCCTGGCAGTCGGCCAGACGGTGCTTTCCAGAGCCTGTGAAGTTGCCGGGATTGAGTTCGATTCCAATGAAGCACATTCAGCCCTGTACGACTGTATTAAGACTGCGGAAATCTTCTGCTACATCGTTAATCGCTGGCAGGAACTGGGGGGTTGGCCCATTCGGACTTGACTCGATAAGAGCGCTGCAATCGGAGATTTCAATCGAAATCAGCAGCGAGGCTAGCCTGAGAGGCTGCTTCAGGGGAGGTTGTTACGGAATACTCCTGGTGATTCACACCAAGAGTTATTGCTGCTCCGGCTTTCGCCAGCCGGATCGAAGGCGTATCGAACTCAAAACGCAGGAAGTGCACCGCCGACGTTTTCTTATCGGTCGATCTATCCAGGTCTTCGTTGGCGATCGCGTACACAGGTGCCTGGTCGGCAAATTTAATCCACACCATACGCTCAATTCCCACCAGCCGTTCCAGTGCGGCGCGCCGTTCATCGACATCTTCATATTCAATCATCAGTGTTGCCTTAAGATTGCAACCATCCGGTATCAACGGATTGTAGGCAACCAATTCTTCTTCGATGGCAGATCTTTCGAAGATCTTCTCGATCCTTAGCATCTCCTGAATCTGGTACTGGACGGTGAGCTGATCTTCGAAGTACAGTCGCAGATGGTCACCCAGCGAGATGCTGCGTGGTCGCTTGTGTTCGATTACCTGCTCACGAAACCCGGCCCGTTTCCCGGCGTAGTCTTCCAGGCTAAACAGATCTGATCTTTGCAGTTTTTTCATAGCAAGATCCTGCACACAGCAGCGCATCTGTCAGATCGAGCGAGATTCTCCGGAAGCCACTTTATATGCACGTCAAATTCCATATGCTTTCTTTAGCAACGCAAGCGGATGGGTAGCCTGACTGGTATCGGCCAATCCCGATTCGATGTGCTGGCCCGCCATGGCACAGTCACTGGTATAAAAATCGGCTTCCGATTGCTTTACTTTATTTACCACAGGTCGGCAGATTTTCATGGCTGCTTCGTGGCGTTCTGATTTTACGGTGTAGGTGCCGTCATGACCTGAACAGCGCTCAATCGTCACGACTTCTGTATCAGGGACCAGCTGTAGCACATCTCGAGTCTTCAGACCGATATTCTGGACTCGTTGATGACATGCCGCATGATAAGCAACCTTTCCCAACGATTCCTTAAAGTCCGTACGCAACAATCCATCCTTGTGCCGTAACATCAGGTACTCGAACGGATCAAACATGGCATCCCGGACTCTGGCAACGTCCGGATCGTCAGGAAACATCAACGGCAATTCCTGCTTGAACATCAACGTGCAGGAAGGAATCAACGTCACCAGGTCCCATCCATCTTCCACCAATGCCAGGAGCCTGGGAATGTTGTGTTCCTTGAGTCGTGCCACAGTTTTTAAATCACCTAATTCATACTTGGGCATCCCGCAACACCGGGTATGCTCAGCAAAGTGAACAGGAATTCCATTGTGCTCGAATATGGCAATCAGATTCTTGCCCATATCAGGCAGGTTATAGTTACCATAACAGGTGGCAAACATCGCGACCTTGCCTGTTGTGAATTGGGTTGCTTCAGATGCACCGGCCAGAGGTTCTTTGCCGGCCAGTTGCCTGGCAAGTGTTTTACTCTGGTAGTCCGGCAATTTTGCATCGGCGTGTATGCCAAATATTCTGTCGAGCAGTTTACGCAGCAACGACACTCTATTGATGGAATTCACCGTGGGAGCGATTACCGGTCTGCTGACCAGTGATCCCACTCTATCAGTAGACGTTATTATTCGATCCCTGAATTTGCTGTTCCCTGCCTGGAATTTGATTACCTTGGCCCGCAACATGAGATGCGGGAAATCGATATTCCACTCATGCGGGGGAACATAAGGGCATTTGGTTTGATAGCACATATCACACATGTAACAGTTTTCAACAACTTCGTCGTACACTGGCGGGTCAACTTCATTAAGTTCCAGTGATTCCGTCTCATCGACCGCATCGAATAAGGTGGGAAATGCAGCGCATAAATTGAAACAGCGACGGCATCCAAGGCAGATATCGAATACCCGGTCGAGTTCTAATCGCAATTTTTCCCGGTTATAAAAATCCGGGTGTTGCTGACCCAATGGGTGTCGCGTCGGCGCTTCCAGACTGCCTTCCCCTATCGCCATATCAAATCCTCCAGATGTCCATACCGGGATTCAAACACCTGCGTGCAATCACCAATCTCGTT
>CAZNFE010000126.1:2956-7626 GCA_964571945.1 uncultured Pseudomonadales bacterium | reverse complement strand
CCGGGTGTCTTACATGTGCGAGCCAGTTTCTTGTTACCTGTCAAGCAGTTAATAGCACTCGATTTACCGGCATTTGATCTACCGGCAAATGCGATTTCTATACCAGCTTCCGGGGGGCATTGGTCCAGTGTTGCCGCACTGCACAAGAAGGTAGCAGCGCTGTAGTCAATTGGATCGGGAAGGTGATTTGACATTAATTGTTGACCATTTGAATAAGGGTGACACACTTACTGCCTGAACCCCAAGTATTGTTGTATAATGCGCGATTTCGGGCAGGTTGCGATGAGTGCATGTACATTATAAAGCAAACTTTGAAAGCCATTACCGGCAGGTCGTTTAAGGATATATATATGTTGAGATCAATCATCGGATTAATCATCTGTTTTTTCGCAACCAGTTTCGCATTTGCCGACGCCGATGTTGGTCGAGGGAAAACGCTAATTACCAATTGTTCCGCTTGCCATGGCGCTGATGGCAACAGTCTTGCTGGTACCTTTCCAAGTCTTGCCGGTCAGGGCGCGAGATATCTGGTCAAGCAAATGAAAGATATAAAAAGCGGTACCAGACCAGTTGTTTTGATGACCGGCCAGCTGGACAATGTGAGTGAGCAGGATATGGCAGATATCGCTGCCTATTTTGCAGCACAATCAATTAAGATGGGTACTGCTGATCCGGCACTGGTTGCTGCAGGAGAGCAGATATTCAAGTGGGGAATTCAACGCAAGGGGGTTGCTGCATGCGCTGCCTGTCATTCCCCAACCGGATCAGGAATCGCTGCTGCCGGGTTTCCATCGTTGGCTGGTCAGTGGCCGGAATACGTTACTAAACAACTCCAAGCATTCAGAGTGAAAGAGAGAACAAATGACGGGGATAGCCATATGATGCAGGACACCGCCATGGATCTCAGCGATCAGGAAATAGAAGCCGTCGCAAGCTATATTCATGGCTTGCACTGAGACAGCCTGTTTACTCTGGCGATGTTTGGATAACCCAGGCAACCATGCGGTTCTGAGCCCGGGACAGTGGAATGCAGCTGGATTTACAGCCTCGCAGTAAGGCTCAACTAAATAGCATCCCGGGAGTACTTCTAGCGCCAATCTAATCGGTTTTTTAAATCCTCGACTAGAATCTGGTGGAGATCTGTAATGGCAATGATCATGCCCGGGATACAATTGTGATTGATCAGACTGGATGAAATTGTGATGTCAACTGCTGAAAAAGGCCCGTTGTCTGGCTTGAAGATAGTCGAACTGGGTGGCATTGGTCCGGGACCCATGTGCGCAATGGTACTCTCGGATCTTGGCGCCCAGGTTATCCGTATTGATCGTCGGACACCCACCGAATTAGGAGTACCCAGGCCCCCTCGATTCGATCTGCTGCGACGGGGCAGAAAGTCAGTAGCGGTTGACCTAAAAAGGCCTGAAGGAATTGAATTGATACTCTCTCTGGTCGAAAAAGCAGATGTCATCCTGGATCCGTTTCGACCGGGAACGATGGAGAAATTGGGTCTTGGGCCGGTGGAATGCCGGGCCAGAAATGCCAGACTGGTTTATGGCCGCATGACCGGTTGGGGCCAGACAGGACCTCTTGCCCGAACCGCAGGACACGACATTAATTATCTTGCTCTATCCGGTGCATTGCATGCCATCGGACCCGGTAATGGCAAGCCTGTACCACCGCTGAATCTGGTAGCAGATATGGGCGGCGGGGGAATGTTCCTTGCTGTTGGAATTCTCGCAGCTGTCTATGAAGCGGCGCAATCCGGTCAGGGCCAGGTCGTGGACGTAAGTATGGTGGAAGGAGTATCGCTGTTAGCAGCAGGTAATTATGGTTTACAAGCCGCGGGACTCTGGCGGAATGAGCGGGAAGCCAATATCATCGATGGTGGTGCACACTTCTATACCACTTATAAGACGAGTGATGATCGCTATATATCCGTTGGTGCCATTGAAGCGAAGTTTTATCAGATTCTTCTTGAAAAACTAGGCCTGGCAGATGCAGAGTTACCCGAGCAGATGGATCAGTCTCAGTGGCCGCGTATGCGGGAGATGTTTAGCCAGATATTTGCATCCAGGACCAGCGCAGAGTGGTGTGAGGTGATGGCCGGTAGTGATGCTTGCTTTGCGCCGGTACTTAGTTTCGATGAAGCACCCAACCACGTTCACAATCGGGAGCGCGGTAGTTTTATCGACCTGGATGGAGTTATACAACCTGCTCCAGCGCCAAGATTTAGTCGAACGATAACTAGTGTAGACAAGCCACCATCGGAATCGGGTGGGGACACGGAAGCTGCGCTCGCTGAGTGGGGGATTAACCAAACCATGATTGGAAAACTTTTCTCCGCTGCAGTGATTGGATCAGCCAGGCAGGATTAGCTGCAAATGCAGGGTAATGTAATAAGGATAGTTATTGTTGGTATGCCGTATCACCAGAAGTTGCTTTTATGCCAGGTATTCCTGTCTCCGCGTGTGCAAGCGGTTGATTTAGTTGGCTAACGTATTAACATTGTCGCTTTTGGCGAATCAGAAGCCGCCTTCTCGAACAGGAACTGGATAGTTTTTTGGGAACTGCAGACCTGTAGTGTTGGTCTTATCAGAAAACAGAAAGAGTGTAATTAATGAAAATTGTACAGAGTTTGTTGATCAGTCTGATGTTGTTACCTGTGGCGCTTCAGGCTGAATCGTTCAAGTATGAAGAAGGCACCCACTATGTTGAATTGACGATTCCAATTCGGGTACGGGATAGTGGGAAGATAGAAGTCACAGAGTATTTTTCCTACGGCTGCCCGCATTGCTATCGGTTTGACCCGTTAATTAGTGCATGGGTAAAGAATCTGCCTGCGGATGTTGTGTTCAATCGGACACCTGCGATTTGGAATCAGGACTATCGAGTATATGCACAAACCTACTATACAGCAGAGACGTTGAAGGTAACCGAAAAGGTGCACAGCGCATTGTTTGAGGCGATTCAAGAGCAGCACAAACGATTGAACGACCCCAAGGACATGGCGATGTTCTTTTCAGAGTTCGGGGTCGATCCTATCGACTTTGCCAAAATCTATCAATCTTTTGGTGTCAGGGCCAGTATGCAGCAGGCGGAAGCGAGGGGCAGAGCCTATAGGTCCTCGGGAGTACCTGCGCTAATCGTGAATGGTAAATATAGGGTAGAAGGTAGTATGGCGGGTAGCAACGCTGAAATGTTGAAAGTGGTGGATTTCCTTATCAACAAAGAGCGAGCCGCTCGGTCCTCATAGGATTTACACATCAACAGAGGACGAGATGACAGGTCCGTTAGCCCAGCATGACAGGTTTCCGAAATCTGCCGTTGAGACAAGAAACCGGTTGCGGTTACTCAGTTTTAACATCCAGGTAGGCATTCACACGGAGTCATACCGACATTACGTCACACGAGGTTGGCAACATTTACTGCCATCTGTGAGACGGAGTGGACATTTGAATCGTATTGCTTCAATTGTATCGCAATTCGATCTGGTCGCTCTCCAGGAGACGGATGGTGGCAGCATCCGGAGTGGATTTGTAAATCAGGTGCAGTATCTTGCTGAAAAAGCGGATTTTCCCTACTGGTATCTGCAGCGGAATCGAGAGTTGGGGATGTTGGCGCAGCATGGCAATGGCTTGCTGAGTCGATTCAAACCCGTCCAGATGGAAGATCATAAGTTACCGAGCAAAATACCCGGCCGGGGTGCGGTTTTGTGCCAGTTTGGGACAGGAGCAGATGCACTGTGTCTGGTTATGGTGCATCTTTCACTGGGCCGGAGAGATCGGAATCGACAGCTAGCTTACCTCGCAGAAATGGTCGCGGATTTCCGGCATGTCGTGCTGATGGGTGATATGAACATGCTTCATGAGCACCTGCTTGACGATAGCCCTCTTCGCAATACCGGCCTGGTACCGGCGTCTGCGTCCGAACTCAGGACCTATCCCAGCTGGCGCCCGTTAAGAAGCCTCGATCACATTCTGATATCCAGGGAGCTCGCTGTGAATAAAGCTGCCGCGCTGGATTGCAGACTGTCCGACCATTTGCCTATAGCGGTTGACATTTCGCTGCGAGACGGCACTTCGTTTGGTTTTTAGCGGTCCCACCTGGTCACATGAGGTGTTCAGATGAGTGCCGCCCCGGGCCGATAGTTTGAACGCGGCTTAACGGCCTGAGTGTAATATACGAATGCTTATGTTGAATCGTCCTTGACGAATGAATTCACGCGTTGCTTAAGCGCTTTGCCTGGTCTGAAATGAGGTACGTATTTTCCCTGTTTGAGGATACCAGCTTCACCGGTCTTTGGATTTCGCACCGTGCGAGCATTGCGGTAGTGATTGGCAAAACTACCGAAACCGCGTATTTCGACACGCCCGCCACTGGCGAGAGCATCTGACATTGTTGCCAGAATGTGGTGGATAGCAAGATCAACATCTTTAGTCGTGAGCTGATCCAGCTTTGCTGACATTTTTTGTATTAAACCAGACTTATTCATCGCCATTAGAAAGGTATTTTCAAACAATGCAACATCTGCTATATCATACAAAATTATCACATATAATCAAGGTGTTAGAGAAATTATTTAATGTAGTAGATTAATTAAAGGTGTGCTACAGTATACTGCTAGTTGGAAATGTGCTCCTTACCGCCGGGGGCTGTCTACACTCAAGGAA
>CAZNFE010000126.1:0-2856 GCA_964571945.1 uncultured Pseudomonadales bacterium | reverse complement strand
TACTGCTAGTTGGAAATGTGCTCCTTACCGCCGGGGGCTGTCTACACTCAAGGAAGTGCCTGTCAACGCAGCATTGTGTTGTGGCCAGTGCTTCTCAAGCTGGGCAGACAGCTCTCAAAAACGGTACCACGGCGGTCTTGAAAATACGCTGTGTTGAATGACCGGCTGAAGTTGCGTACAATTCGCCATGGCGAGTTACTCAAGAAATTCATTCAGTCCATTCCTGTATCAAAATTACACGGGAATCGGATTTCAACCCGCCCCAACCAAATTGTCCCTGATCTCACTTGTCGCTTGTTTCTCAACCGATTCGCCCAGCGTGTTGGGGAATGGACTCATCGCTTAATTAGGAGAGCTAAATGGCTACTATTCTTCCTGATGTATCACGTACCTTCTCGGAATACCTGTTGATACCCAGATTAACCCGAAAAGTGCAGACTGCACGAAGCGTGACGCTCAGCACACCACTGGCAAAGGGAGCCGGAGCAGACGGCGCGAAGTTCAAGATGAATATTCCTGTTGTGTCGGCCTGTATGCAAGCAGTTTCGGGACCGGAGTTGGCCATCGCCCTGGCCCGTCAGGGCGGCCTTTCCTTTATTTTCTGCTCACAACCGATCGAATCACAGGTGGAGATGGTACAGCAGGTAAAGTCCCATAAGGCTGGATTTGTAACCAGTGATTCAAATGTTACACCGGACACCAGCCTGACGGCAGTCATCGAATTAATGAAACGCACGGGTCATTCTACAGTGGCAGTGACGAAGGATGGCACCGCCACCAGCAAGTTTCTTGGCCTGATCACTGATAATGACTTTTGGGAATTTGAAGATGATCTGTCCGGACCCGTCAGCGGCTTTATGACGCCGCTGGAACACGTAATCTACGGTGACGAAGGGCTAAGCCTGAAGAGTGCAAATCAGTTATTGCATAAAAGTAAAAAGGAATGTCTGCCAATTCTTGATCAGGACGGTCGCCTCAGCGCTCTGGTTTTCAAGAAAGATTATGTTGATCACCGTCGGCATCCGATGGAGCTATCGGATGATTCCAAACGACTATGCGTGGGAGCAGCGATAAATACGCACGACTATCAAGAGCGAGTACCAGCGCTGATTGAGGCTGGCGCAGACGCACTTTGCTTCGATTCCTCTGATGGTTTTACTGAGTTTCAGAGGGAAGGGATCGACTGGATCAGAAAGACCTATGGCGAAGATATTATTATTGGTGCCGGAAATGTAGTTTCGGCTGAAGGGTTTGACTATTTGATAGAAAGTGGCAACGTTGACTTTATCAAGGTAGGCATGGGGGGAGGATCGATTTGTATTACCCGGGAACAAAAGGGTATTGGTCGTGGACAGGCATCTGCCTTGTTGGACGTTGTAGCTCGCCGAGATGAATATTACAGGGAAAGCGGGATTTATATCCCGGTATGTTCTGATGGTGGACTGGCGAATGACACACAGATAGTCATTGCCCTGTCTATGGGCGCTGATTTCGTCATGATGGGCAGATACTTTGCCATGACCGAAGAAAGTCCGACACCGAGAACATCGATCAATGGACAAATCTATAAGCCTTACTGGGGAGAAGGCACCCTGCGGGCGCAGAACTGGCAAAGATATAATGAAGCCATGTCGAGCCGCGTCATGATGTTTGAAGAAGGGGTGGATGCGTACGTACCGCTGGTTGGATCGCTGGCGAATGTGATGGGGACAACCCTGTACAAGCTGCAAAGTACCATGGTAAATGTTGGCGCGGATTCGTTGGCGGAATTCAGAAAGAATGCAGTTCTGACGCTGGTTTCCGAGCAGTCCGTGGTTGAGGCTGGCACCAGCACCGTATTTCAGTTTAGTTCGAACAGGGACCTGGAGGGAGAGAACTGGGGGAACAGCTAAATCGCCTGGTACCTGAATGAAGCGCCCTGTTGACCCATGGGTTGACTATGTAAATGCTGCCGTATCACACGCCATACAGTTCGTCTATAATGCGCAGCCAGAATTGAATTGAGGAAGGATGCATTCCATGAAAACAGTAACCCTAACAATAATTGCCGGTATTTTCATGGCGCATGCGACCACATCGTTCGCACTAAGCACTGTAGAAGAGGCAATCGTGGCAAGAATCCAGCCCATCGGGGAGGTCTGCGTTACCGGTGAGGTCTGCACAGATGCATCAGTACCGGAACAGGCGAAAGGAAATCCGGCTGAATCCGAAGTTGCAGTGCAGCAAAACAGCAACAGCGTCATGGACAATTACAACAAAGCGTGTGTGACCTGTCATGCCGCAGGTGTTGCCGGTGCACCAAAATTTGGTTCCAGTGCAGACTGGGCGCCGCGTATCGCGAAAGGTAAAGAAGCGCTGTACCAGAGTGCGCGCAATGGCCTGCCCCCCGCCATGCCGGCTAAAGGCATGTGTTTTTCCTGTTCCGATGATGACCTGAAAGCGCTGGTTGACTATATGCTGGAGAACAGCCAATAATCTTGATTCGATGTGGTCATAAAGTAACTGCAGTGATCGGGTCCAACGACCCTGTTCAATAGTGAAAATTAGGTAACACTCACACAGCAAATTGCCGGGTTACAGTCCTCGCTACTGGAAAGCAAAGAAAAATCCTATTCTTTAGCAACCAGTGCGGAGGTAGGAATTTTCCTGGATGATACACAGGGTAATATCACTTACATCAATAATGCGCCTCCATTTACCGATGAAGAAACCCCGGCGATTTGCATGGTGTCGTTCCTTCATTTGTTAGTTGTGGATGCACTGTGGAATCCTGTAGCGAATATCCTCCTGGCCAGGCTTTCCCCCGGGAGAATAGAACCCGGATGCAAGTAAACGATGTTCTCAGTGAAATATAGC
>CAZNFE010000125.1:0-7628 GCA_964571945.1 uncultured Pseudomonadales bacterium | reverse complement strand
GCTATGATTACCACATCCGGTTTAAGGGACAGGATCTCGTCCACGCTTCCTTCACAGCCAAGCCGTACATCTACCTGGCGCTTGTGCATCTGTATTTTCAGATAGTCTGTTAGTAGTGAAAGTTCTTCACAGGTCGGTTCATTTTTCAGTGTGCCCACCAGGCCCCCGAGCGTGTCCCGCTTCTCCAGCAGGGTTACCTGGTAACCTCTGAGAGCAGCGACTCTGGCCGCTTCCATACCCGCTACACCGGAGCCGATCACCACGATTTTCTTATCCGAACCGGCCGGCAACAGTGGCATGCGGTCCGGGCCAATATCGTAATTTACCGTACAGGGTAAACCACACCCTTCATTGCAGGCGATGCACGGCCGAATTTCATCTTTCAAACCAGCCAGATACTTGTTGGGAGTTTCCGGATCCGCAATCAATTGTCGGCCGAAGTGGATCAGATCAGTTTTGCCTTCTTGCAGAACCTGTTCACAGACATCCAGGTCCCACATTCGACCGGCGCCGATTACCGGTATCGATACGTTCTCCTTCACCAGAGCAACATGATCCATAAAACATCCCTGGTCATAATACATGGGCACCAGGATTCCCTGCGGTGCATGCATGATTGAGCCCTGGGAAATGTCCAGGCAGTCAACGCCGGCAGCTTCCATAGCTGGACCGATATACTGTGCGGCATCCTCCGGTGTAATACCCTGGTCACCCAGTAATTCATTACCGTTCATCCTGGCCATCAACGGAAAGTCATCTCCCACCGCGGCGCGCATTTTCCTGATCACTGCAGTTGGAAAACGCAATCGATTCTCCCAGCTACCCCCATATTCATCGTCCCGATGATTGTAATAGGGTGATATAAATGCGCACATGAGCACTGCACCACCATGGGAACAATGCAACTCAACACAGTCCACTCCATGATCCTTTAGTATTTTGGTTCCGGCAGCCAGTTCATCTTCCATGGCAATAATTTCTTCTTTCGACATGACGTGGAAATCCGGAACTTCCTCTTCAGCCAGCTGCTTTGGTGTTTTAAAGACATCGCCAAACGTCTGCTTGATGTTATTTTCATTCGGGAAAGGCGGCGCTGACGGTCCGAGATTCCCCAGCGGGCCCCACATGCCAAACTGCACCCCCAGTTTGGCACCATGCTTGTGCACCGCGTCTGCTAACTTCGGTAACCCTTCCACAATCGCCGGAATCTGCATTTGTCCCGGAAACATGCATCCGGTCATGACGAATCCTGCACCGCCTCTGGCCCGGGATTCGTACCACTCAATGGTATTATCCGTGATGGCAAACTTGTCAGATAAATCAGGCGAGGTCAGTATGGGTGCCTGGCAAATCCGGTTCTTGAGCCGCATGCCATTGATTTCAATTGGTTCGAATAACTTCATGCTGTTTGTCATGACAGGTTTCCCAGTTTTCAGATTACGGTATTGATCCAATAACAATCCTCCGGCAGAGCCGGATATATTTCGCTTTCAACAACCCAGATGAAACCCTACTCAAATTCAATGCAAACAAAATTGTTTTAGATCAAATTAATTTCCGTTTCCGTGAATTAGCTTGAACGCGAAAACCCCCGGCTCTACCGTAAGATTGTTATTGTCATACGGGCAGACTGCTTGTATAAAGCATTGCCGTATTTGATTTTTCTGTTTTCCACGCAGTATGGGAGTTCGTATAGCCAATGACGCAACGAGATGTCGTTATTATCGGTGCAGGCCTGAGCGGATTGAGCCTGGCAGCCTATTGTGCCAGGGCTGGATTAGAAACCACCGTGCTGGAGAAGGAACCAAGAGTAGGCGGTTCATTTCAATCCCATCACATCGAACGGAATCCGGATGGTTTCTGGCTGGAGATGGGTGCACATACCTGTTACAACTCGTACCGGAATCTTCTGGACCTGGTCGATCACTACCACCTTACTGAGCAGATAATTCCCAGGCAAAAAGTGCCCTTTAAGATGCTGGTCGACAATCAGGTCAAATCACTCTTTACACAGCTCGACTATGCGGAGTTACTGCGCTGCCTGCCGGGTCTGATGTATCAGAAAAAAGCCGGTCGCTCGGTTGAAGCCTATTACTCGAGTATTCTGGGCAAAAAAAACTATCAGCGTGTATTCCGCCACTTTTTCAATGCGGTACCGTCACAAGCCACCGAAGAATTTCCGGCAGATGCTCTTTTCAAAAGCCGCATGCGAAGAAAAGATGTACTCAAGAGCTATACGTTTACCGGTGGCCTGCAGAGTTTTGTGGATGCCATTGGAAAAACTGATGCCATTGACTGCCATACGGGTATAGAACCCCTGGCGATCGATTTCGAAGCGGGAACCTATAGGATCCAACTGGATGATGGGAGCAGCTATGAGACCACCAGACTGGCGATGGCCACACCGGCGCCTGTGGCAGCAAAGCTGTTACAATCGGTGCATCCCGAACTGGCAGCAGATCTGGACCAAATCAGCATCGCCCGGGTTAATTCGGTGGCAGTGGTACTGGAACAGCAATTGGTCCAGTTCAAACCACTGGCCGGAATCGTTTCACCCAATGACCTGTTCTACTCCATCGTGTCAAGAGATACCGTACCGGATGAAAAGTACCGGGGTTTTACTTTCCATTTTAAACCCGACGTCAGCCAGGCAGATCAGCTAACGAGAATTTCAGATATCCTTGGGGTTACCAGCTCACAATTTGCAGACCTGGCAGAAAAACAGAATCAATTACCTGCTTTGCGAGTCGGGCATGACAAACTGGTGCAGAAAATTGATCGGCATCTTGCCGGGAAGCAGCTCATGGTAACAGGGAATTACTTTTCCGGGATCGCCATTGAAGACTGTGTATCCAGGTCCTTACATGAATACTCCCGCTTGCAGTCGGGAGAGTAATCCCTGATGGCCATTTCACTCAGCTAAACAGCGCCATGAAAAATAATCCGATTGATATGTACACAGCCCCTTCGATGGCAGCAACGCCTATGTTGCCCTGCCGGTCCACTTCTTCCACCACATCTATGCCAAACAAAATAACACTGCGCGCCACCACGGACAGCAATGAGACCAGCAGCGAGAAAATTAGCGTAATGACCGCCCAGAGAATAACCGCAGTAACCAGATTTGAGCGGTCGTACTCGACCACCCCGGACGCTGCCGTCAGTGCCAAAGCAATTCCGAGAATGTGGCCCATAAAGCGCAATGACAGTGCCACATTGCCATCGATGAAGGCTTGTTGCAGACTGGCACCGGCATGTCTCCGGGAATAGACCAGCAGTCGATATCTGGTCACCAGGGCAAGTAGTATCTGCGTGATGAGATAGGTAACCAGAACGATCAGCAGCCCATCCCAGGTATCGCTCTCTACCCACCGCATTACGGCACGCAAGACCAGGCCAATGGCAAGCGTATTGGCGACATCCACCATCGCCGTTGACAAATTTCCCGATCTGATTTGAGTCTGAATCTCCACCCCGGTGAGTACCAGCTTATCCTGGATCAGGCGGCCAACTCGTATTAGAAGCAGACCCAGAATGCCATATGAAACCACGCTGAATATTTCTGCCAGCAAGGTTGCACCCGGTTCCCCTGAAACCGCACCTGTTAGCATTATGGCAAGTGACAAAGTGCCCCCGGCCATGGCAATACCGAACGCGTAATTATCGCGCGATGCCAGTTCTTCCGCGCTGCTCACGTTGGCGACCAGCCCGGTGATAAATCGCAGCCCGGCAATCATCACCACTGCGATAATCAGATCGATCAACAGAATCTGATAGATCCACATATCCACCGCATCTAGATTGAACAATTCACTCATGACTTGATCCTGTTTCTGGTGTGATCTCGTATTCGGCCTGCTCTGGCACTATTTGCCACGCGATGCCCCCCGTGAAGTCCGGAAGCCGCTATTGCGGGTACTGCTCGAATACCTGCTACCCGACTTTGAAGCATACGGGCTCTTGAACGCTGATTTTGAGCGGGTCATACTCGCTTTACTCATACCCGAAGCACCGGAACGGGGCTTTGCGTAGGCGCTTTTAAACGGCTTGTTGGAGCGGTAGTTCTTCTTTGCTCGCTGTTCGACTGCCAGCTGTGATTTACGCTGTTTGGCAGAAGTGAAATTATTGCGCCCGACATCATTGTAATAGGAATAACTTCGATGACTGGCCCAGTCGTTGTAGTAGTAACGATGCCCGCCAAACATACGGGAAAAGAAGGCATACTGGCCATACCAGACCCAGAATGAGCCACCCGAGCCGTGGGACCAATGGCCATAGTGATGATTGCCGATCATCTGACTTCCGGCACCAAAGTCTTTGGCCCCATTTGCCTGCAATTCTGCTGCTTTACTGATTGCATTTACCCGGGCAAGTTTACCTTCGGATAAATCGGCAATCACATTGACAGTATCGGACAAAGCATCGTTGTAAACCGCCGGTTGAGCGGCACCTCGCAGTGAATCCAGTTCCTTGATTTTTTCGGTCAGGGTCGAGTCGATCGACTCGGGTGACACGGCTGCCAGTCGTTCCTGCAGATCCTTATAGACAGGTCCGGACGAAGTAGCATCCAGTTCCAGTCCATTCAGCAACGGTACCAGTTCCGGTCGCTGTCGCTTCAGCAGCCGACTGTATTGCTTGAGTATATTCGCATTTCGAATGGACCCCGAATTGAGCGTTTTGGCCAGCGATGCGAGATCCTTCTCGGCTGCCACATAGGCCATCTGGTACTGCTCTTCCATGGAAGCACCACAAGATACCAGCATGCCTGACGCTACGAGAAGCAACACAGCTTTAAGATTCACAACACCTCCATGGAATTGCCCATTCCGCAGGTGACAATCATGGCACACTTTTCCATCCCGTGATACTTTTCCCGCCAGGAAATGGCAGGCAGGGATCAGGAATACCATTGTATTCTGATATCGCAACACAGCCAAAAAGATTATTATGTGAGCAGATGAACAAAGGAGAAATTATCATGCAGGGTGCTGGGCTTGTTCCTGAATTCTCTGCGCAGCTTCGACAATCAGTAACTCGATAACAACGCGTTTCTAAATGGAAATAGATCATGGATTTTGTCGGCAGTCACATTCTTTCGGTTTCCCAATTTGAGCGGCAGGACATTGCAACCGTGTTTGCGGTGGCAGATAAAATGGAGCCCTTCGCGCACCGGCGCAAGGTAACGCGCGTTCTGGAAGGCGCAATTCTGGGCAATATGTTTTTCGAACCAAGTACGCGCACGCGGGTCAGTTTCGGTTGCGCCTTCAACCTACTGGGCGGGGAAGTTCGTGAAACGACAGAGATCAAGGCATCATCCATTGTCAAAGGCGAATCCTTTTACGATACGGCCAGGGTATTAAGCGGCTACAGCGATGTGATCGCCATGCGACACCAGCTTGAAGGTTCCGTTGCGGAATTTGCCTCTGCCAGCCGCGTACCGGCACTGAACGGCGGTGACGGGAGCAATGAGCACCCCAGCCAGGCATTGTTGGACTTATACACCATCCAAAACGAAGTTGCCGCACAAGGCAAGAGCATTGACGGTTTACGAATTGCTCTGGTTGGTGACCTCAAATACGGCCGCGCAGTACATTCACTCTGCCGGTTAATCATGCTGTTCAAGAATATTCACTTTACGCTCATCTCTCCTGAGGGACTGCAACTACCGGAAATGTATGTGGAAGAACTTCGATCTCGCGGCCATTCCGTGGTGCTGTCCAATCAATTGGAAGAAGGGATTCGGCAGACAGATATCATCTACCTTACCCGCACCCAGGAGGAACGCTTCCCCAGCCAGGAAGAAGCCAACAAGTATCGTGGGCTGTTCCACCTGAACCAGGCAATTTATACTCAATATTGTGAACCCAATACCGTGATTATGCATCCGCTGCCCAGGGATTCGCGAGGCGAAGCCAATGAACTGGACAATGATCTCAATGAGAATCCGAACCTGGCCATTTTCAGGCAGACTGATAACGGTGTTTTGATCAGAATGGCCCTGTTTGCCCTGGTTCTGGATGTCGTGGATCAGGTCGAAAAAAATGCTCGAGACGTACCCTGGTATACCGAGAAGCGATTCTAGGGATGCCGCCTCTACTACGGAGATGAGTAATGCAGGTATCCTACAGCGCACTGGAATATGGTTTCGACGACACGATCAAGCTGCTGAAAGAGCAGGTAAATAAATTTGCAGCAACCGAAATCGCTCCCCAGGCTGCTGACATCGATCGCAATAACCAGTTTCCGAGGGAGCTCTGGCGCAAGCTTGGGGAGATGGGTCTGCTGGGTATTACTGCGGAAGAAAAATACGGTGGTGCGGGGCTCGGATACCTGGCTCATGTCATCGTCATGGAGGAACTTTCAAGAGCTTCCGCTTCCGTGGCCCTGAGTTATGGCGCTCACTCCAATTTATGCGTCAATCAAATCTCACGCAATGGCACAGATGACCAGAAACGGCACTACCTGCCAAAATTAATTTCGGGTGAACATATCGGCGCGCTGGCGATGAGCGAACACAACGCTGGTTCGGACGTGGTCAGCCTCCAGCTCCGCGCCGAGCAGGATGGCGATGAATTCGTTCTGAATGGTACCAAGATGTGGATCACCAACGGTCCGGATGCAAATACTTTTGTGATCTACGCCAGAACCGACCCAAAGGCTGGCCCGAAGGGAATTACCGCTTTTCTGGTGGAACGTGATTACCCGGGATTTTCCCGTGCACCGAAACTGGATAAACTCGGCATGCGTGGCTCCAATACCTGCGAATTGATCTTTGAAGACTGTCGCGTACCGGGCAGCAACATATTGGGCAGTAAGAATGCGGGTGTAAAAGTGTTGATGGGTGGTCTGGACTACGAGCGGGTGGTATTGGCGGCAGGGCCGGTGGGGATCATGCAGTCCTGTATGGATCTCGTGACCCCCTACATCCACGAACGGAAACAATTCGGTCAGGCCATCGGTGAATTTCAGCTCATTCAGGGCAAGATAGCCGATATGTACACCCGTTTAAGTGCCAGTCGGGCCTATCTCTATGCGGTCGCCCAGGCTTGTGATCGCGGTGAAACAACCCGTAAGGATGCCGCCGGTGTGATCCTGTATGCAGCAGAAACAGCCACCCAGATGGCACTGGATACGATCCAGATTCTGGGCGGTAATGGCTACATCAATGACTATGCGAGCGGTCGGCTGTTGCGAGACGCCAAACTCTATGAGATTGGCGCCGGAACATCCGAGATCAGGCGAATGCTGATTGGAAGGGAACTGTTTAATGAATCGAAATAGGTTTCGGGTGCTAATGGCACTTAACTAAACAACCCAGGTATATGTTTAGGGCTGAATCGAGAGGGAGAATTCCTGGACCCCCGGCAGCAGGGACGTTGCCGAGGAGCTTACATGGACGTATTTACAGCGTGTCCTGGAAAGCTTCTGCTCGGTTCAACCCGATTCAGAGCGATGATTTCCTTAAGTAAGTGCCATTTGTTTCACGGGCTATTTTCTGAACCGATGCCCGCGTAGAAAACAGTATCGTTCCCATGGTATTGTGATTATTATTGGGCCTGATTAACTCATGTTAGTGATCTCATAACATTTTTATAAAAATTCGATCAACGGGAGATAAACAAATGATC
>CAZNFE010000124.1:0-7718 GCA_964571945.1 uncultured Pseudomonadales bacterium | reverse complement strand
GCCGTTTAGACGGCATATCATCCTGTTGCTGTAAGTAAAAGAAGAGGAAGTCATTGTCACTTCTGCACAACCCCAGGTCCACTCCTGGGAATCAACCATCGAGCAGTCACAGCCAGGGAAAAAGATCACCCGGGTAATCAGTAACCCGTCGGAAATCAGACGATACACACTTGAGTTCTACACCATAGCGAGATCGGTATCCAAAGCGGTCGCATCCGGACTAACCACAGCCAGCCTGGGTAATCTGGAGCAGATGCTTGAACTCGGTCAATTGCAGTCACCGGATGCCAATGATTCTCATATCGTAAATGTGGTGGACTGGTTGTTGCAGTACGCTTTCGATCAACGGGCCAGTGATATTCATCTTGAGCCGAGAAGGGTAAAAGGTGGTGTCAGGTTCCGTATTGATGGTGTGTTGCATACCGTATATGAGCTACCAGCACAGGTCATGACCGCGGTTGTTGCCAGGATAAAGACGCTCGGTAGAATGGATGTGGCAGAGAAAAGAAGACCCCAGGACGGTCGCCTGAAAACCAAAACTCTGGAAGGGCACGAGGTTGAATTGCGGTTGTCGACACTGCCAACGGCGTTTGGAGAGAAGATGGTAATGCGGATTTTCGATCCGGACATACTACTAAAAAGCTTTGCGGACCTGGGTTTGGGAGATGAAGACTTTGATCGTTGGCAACAGCTGGTCAGTAACCCCAACGGTATTGTGCTGGTAACCGGTCCTACGGGATCGGGTAAGACTACAACGCTTTATTCCAGCTTGAAACAGTTAGCTACGGAAGAAGTAAATGTATGCACAATCGAAGATCCGATCGAAATGGTTGAGGACACATTCAATCAGATGCAGGTTCAGCACAATATTGGATTAAACTTTGCTGATGGTGTGCGTGCATTACTACGACAAGATCCGGATATTATCATGGTGGGTGAGATTCGTGATCTGGAAACGGCTGAAATGGCTATTCAGTCAGCCCTGACCGGGCATCTCGTGATCTCTACATTGCACACCAACGATGCGCCGTCAGCGATTACCAGATTATTGGAACTGGGAGTTGCTCCGTATCTGCTAAAAGCGACAGTGCTGGGTGTCATGGCGCAGCGTCTCATCCGCCTGCTGTGCCCGCATTGTAAACAGGAACAGAAAATTGACCAGGATGGATGGGAAATGTTAGTCGCACCCTGGAGAATGAAAGCGCCTAAAAGAAGTTTTGTACCGGTAGGCTGCCTTGAGTGTCGTGATACCGGATATTTGGGTAGAGCAGGAATATATGAAATTCTACCAATGACTGATCCTCTTAAAGCAATTGTTGGCGAAGGTATTGATATAGGGAAATTGAGAATTCAAGCTATGAAAGAAGGCATGAAAACGCTACGGTTAAGTGGTGCCCAGAAAGTCGGTCGTGGTATGACAACGATTCAGGAAGTGCTTCGAGTGGCTCCCCTTTCAGGTACCGAGTAGATAAAAGACAACGCTTGAATTTGAAAGTTCAGGTTGCTATTGAACTCCCATACAGGACACCAGACTGCATCGAATGCTACTAATACAGTGCTCTGTAAGGACTAATCAATATTTTTAATGAGTAATCCCACCAAAATACCCCAGATTTTTGAACAGCTTGTTAGCGATCAGCGGGCTTCACTGCCAGAGGAGATTTTGCACCTTCTGAAATCTGTTGGCAATGATCTTTACTCCGAGTGGATGCGGACAATCGTCATTAGTGATTATGTGGCTGACAAAACTCTACAGCATCCGGATTTGCTGCGAGACTTGATTGAATCTAATGATCTGCACACCGCTTACACGAACGATGTATATGCGCTGCGGCTGAAAGCAGAGTTGCTGAAGGAAGGAGGCGATCTTGCGGTTACTCTCAGAGAGTTTCGATGCCGGGAAATGATTCGAATTATCTGGCGTGATCTGAATAAGTTGTCTGATCTGGCGGAGACCACGCTGGATTTGTCCAATCTCGCTGATACCTGTGTGTCCGTTTCCCTGGATAGCTTGTATCAGCAGCATTGCAGCAAATATGGCACACCTATTGGCCAATCGAGCGGTCTACCGCAAAAAATGGTGGTGTTGGCACTGGGTAAACTCGGAGCGCGGGAACTTAATCTATCCTCAGACATCGATCTGATTTTCTTTTATGAAGAGCAAGGCTATGTTTCTCGCGAGATCAACAATAAAACAGATGCACAGACAAACCAGGCTTTTTTCACCCGACTTTCACGTGAGCTGATTAAAGTGCTGAATGAAGTCAGGGCTGATGGATTTGTTTTTCGAGTAGATATGAGATTGCGTCCATATGGCGAGAGTGGCGTATTAGTTATGAGCCGAGGCGCGCTTGAAAAGTACTATGTTGAGCAAGGGAGGGATTGGGAGCGGTACGCGTTCATTAAAGCCAGAGCAATTGCCGGAGATCTGGAGATTGGCGAATCAATTTTGAATTGGCTGAAGCCGTTCGTGTATCGGAAACACCTCGATTATGGTGCCATCGAATCGCTGCGTTCCATGAAGGCTCTGATAAATGTTGAAATAAGGAAAAAGGACTTGCAGGATGATATCAAGCTGGGTCCGGGTGGAATCAGGGAAATTGAATTCATTGCCCAATGTCATCAGTTGATCTGGGCAGGGCAGGACCAGCGATTGCAGCAAACCTCCTTATTGAATGTGTTGGAATTACTGAGGCTTAGGGCTGATATACCAGAGGAGCAAATTGCACAACTAACTGCCGGATACAAGTTTCTAAGAAATACGGAACATGTCATTCAAGCAGAGTCTGACATGCAGACACAAAGACTACCTACTACTGACAAATCCAGGGCAAGATTGGCTTTTGGAATGGGATTTGGTTGCTGGCAGGATTTTCTGAAGAAACTGGAAGAGCATCGGAACGCTGTCATCGACTGCTTTCAAACTCTGATTCAGACTACCGATGAAGAGTTGGACACGTTAGTGGAAGGAGAACTCGTTTGGACGAACGTGTGGAGAAATATCAAGGCAGACACAAGGTCTGTTGAAACTCTCGCGCACGCAGGGTTTAGCGACCCTGGCAGGGCGGTTAGATTGATCCAACATCTCAGCACCATGAGTGAGAAGGAGTCTGTGCAGGAGATCGTTGCGGAGCGATTTAATAAGCTGATGCCGCTCCTGATTGGCATGATCGCTAAGGAAGCTAAATCTGATGTAGCGCTCAGCAGGATAGTCGCGATTGTAGAAGCAATATTTCGTCGCAGCACTTACATCGTCTATCTGTTGGAAAATCCTGATGCGTTAACGAGGATGGTCAATTGTTGTGCAGCGAGTCGTTGGATAGCAGAACAGCTTCGGCAACAACCAGTGCTATTGTATGAATTAACCAGTCAGAAGAGTCATGCGGTTATTCCCGATAGAGCAGTTCTGGTACAGTCTCTGTCAGATTATATGGTGAACATCGATGCAAGCGATCTGGAAGAACAGATGGATGCGCTACGGCGTTTTAAGAATGGTCATCAACTTCGAGTCGCAGTGCTTGAGTTGTCTAACTTGTTATCGGTGATGGAAGTCAGCGACTATCTGTCGTGGTTGGCGGAAGCCGTATTGGATAGAGTGCTTCAGATCGCGTGGCGATATCTGCAGGGAAAACATGGCAATCCTGTTCGTGCAGATGGTACTGAGTGCGATCCTGATTTTGCAATTGTGGGGTATGGAAAACTCGGTGGACTTGAGCTTGGTTATGGCGCAGATCTGGATCTGGTCTTCATCTACGATTGTGACAGGCAGGCGATGACCAATGGAGCTAAAGCTATTAACAACACCACTTTCTTTACCCGGTTGGCGCAACGGATCATCCACATTTTAGGCAGTGTTACCGGGGCTGGTGTATTGTATGAAATCGATATGCGTTTACGTCCATCCGGGCGAAAGGGACCCCTGGCAACATCGCTCAAAGCGTTTGAAAAATACCAGCATGAAGATGCGTGGACCTGGGAACATCAGGCGCTCGTAAGAGCACGATTAGTAGCAGGTGACCAGGAAATTGGTAACAAATTTGAGACTTTGAGAAAGGAGATTCTGTGCAGGGAAAGGCAGTCATCAGTGCTCACAAAAGAAATTACGGAAATGCGACAGAAAATCCGACATGCGCACCCGACTGCAGTGGAAGAAACTATCGGTTTTGACATAAAGCACGCAACCGGTTCAGTTGTTGATATTGAATTTATGATGCAATACGCTGTTTTGAATTGGAGTTCCAGTTTTCCACAACTGGTCAAGTTTCCTGATAACTACAGAATCCTGGAGATGCTTGGTGAGACTGGTTTGTTAACTAAAGAGGAAGTAACATCGATGCAGAATGCATACCTTACGTTTCGAGCAGCAATGCACTTTCAGGCATTAGGTGGTGAGCTCGAAGCAAAGGCTTTTCAAAGACTGGAACACTCCCGTCAACAGGTAATCGCCCTATGGGAAAAGTTGTTGAATGGGAAGGTCTGAAAGAGAGATTTCCCGGTGGTGAGCCAACCTGTGTACAGCCAAGATTATGGAAGCGCCAGGCGGGTCGCGTCCAGCCAAGGCTCAATAAAGAATTATCGAAGGTATATGTAGATGGCGATTGAATCGTTTGCTGATCGTGATGGTGTAATCTGGTTTGATGGTGAGCTCATACCCTGGCGGGAGGCTACAGTTCATGTGCTGACCCACACATTGCACTATGGTTTGGGAGTGTTTGAAGGTGTCCGGGCTTATCATTCGAATGAGGGACCGGCCATATTCAGACTACAAGATCATACGGAACGTTTATTCCAGTCCGCACACATCCTGAATCTCAAGATTCCGTTCAGCAGAGAGGAACTTAACCAGGCTCAATGCGCCGTGATCAGGGAAAACGGACTACAGCAGGGTTACCTGCGACCCATGTGCTTTTATGGATCTGAAGGCATGGGATTGCGTGCCGAAGGGCTAAAATCCCATGTCATCGTAGCTGCATGGCCGTGGCCCGATTATATGAGCCCGGAGGCACGCATCGAGGGAATCAAGGTGCGGACTTCTTCCTTCACGCGGCATCATGTGAACAGCACCATGTGCAAGGCAAAGGCAAATGGCAACTATATTAATTCCATGATGGCACTACAGGAAGCCCTGCAAAGTGGCTGTGATGAAGCACTGTTACTGGATAGCGAAGGCTATGTATCCGAGGGGAGCGGTGAGAACATATTTATCGTGAAAAATGGGCAAATTTATACGCCTTCGCTAACATCCTGTCTGGGAGGAATCACGCGCTCCACGATTTTTTCACTGGCAGGGGAATTGGGGGTTGATGTTGCAGAGCGAAGAATCACTCGAGATGAGGTATATATTGCGGATGAAGCATTTTTCACCGGAACTGCAGCAGAGGTATTGCCCATTAACAGTTTGGATAACCGTACCATCGGTAAAAGCGGTAGAGGTACGCTAACGGAACAACTGCAGCGCACCTATTTTGATCAGGTGATGGGCCGAAGACTCGAGCATCCAGAATGGTCCACTCTGGTGCGATAGGATTTGATGACAAGAAATCAGGGTAATTCAATTCGAACCAGTGGCTGGATTGCCAGTACGATGGCAAGCTCCAGGACAAATCAGGAACGTCTTCCCGGTTGAGGCCGGATCATGTCGTCATTTGAACATCATCAGAAAATATTGGTTGTCGGACCAGCCTGGGTGGGTGACATGGTAATGGCACAGGCTCTGTTCATCTGCTTGAAACAGCGGGATCAGAATACGAGCATTGATGTTGTTGCACCCAGAGCTACCTTACCGCTTGTTGCTCGCATGCCGCAGGTAGATGCAGGCTTATTGCAAGACATAAACCACGGAGAGTTGCGACTTTCAGACAGGTATAGAATAGGCAAATCTTTGCGCATGGAATGTTATGAACAGGCAATCGTGCTGCCCAATTCGTTCAAGTCGGCACTATTGCCATGGTTTGCAAGAATCCCTCAGCGTACTGGTTGGAGGGGGGAGTTCAGATTTGGCTTACTGAATGATCTTAGGTATCTGGATGAAGAGAAACTACCGTTGATGGTGCAAAGATTCTGTGCGCTGGCACAAAACGATAATGCTCCTGGGAAAGTAACGAGCCCGCAACCCGAGCTGGTTGTAGATAGAGATAATCTCAATCGCCTGCTTACTACCCTGAACCTGAATACAGCCCGGCCGGTAGTTGGGCTCTGTCCAGGTGCAGAGTATGGGGCGGCGAAACAGTGGCCTGCGAAATACTACGCTGCAGTAGCAGACCATTATATTAGCAACAACGGCCAGGTGTGGATTTTTGGTTCACAGCAAGATAGCGAGATGGCGGGTGGGATAGTTGATGCGGTTGCCCGGGAGAACAGAAGTGCATGTATTGACCTGACCGGTAAAACGAGTCTTGTGGATGCCGTTGATTTAATAGCTCAGACTGCCTGTGTAGTTACCAATGACTCGGGACTAATGCATGTGTCGGCGGCACTTAGACGACCCCTCGTGGTGATTTATGGGTCGTCTTCGCCGGGATTTACGCCGCCGTTATCTGACGTTGCTAAGATTATGTCGTTGCACCTCGATTGCAGCCCGTGCTTTAGACGAGAATGCCCCCTTGGCCACACCGATTGTTTGCATAAACTGTACCCGGAACAGGTTATTGAGGTGATGGATGAGCTTGTAGCCAGGCAGAACTGATCGAGTGAATGTTGTCATGAGTGAACAATTCAGGCTAAGAAGGATCTGCGTTATCAAGACATCATCACTGGGTGATGTGGTTCACACATTGCCAGCCATTACGGATGCTTGTCGCAGTGATCCTGCATGTGTGTTTGATTGGGTAGTAGAAGAACAGTACCAGGATATTCCTGCATTGCATCCGGGTGTTGATAATGTCTTGCCAGTTGCGTTGCGACGTTGGCGTCGATCACCCGTCAAATCCTTGTTTGGGGACGAATTCAGGCAATTCCGGCAGAACATAAATACCCATTGCTATGATCTGGTCATAGATGCGCAAGGATTACTCAAGAGTGCGTTGATTAGTGCGCTTGTACCCGGACGGGTAGCCGGCCTCGACCGGGCATCGATTAAAGAACCGGTCGCAAGTTGGTTTTACTCGATGAAGTTCCCGGTTGCGCGAGATCAGCATGCCGTGGAGAGGATCAGGAGGTTGTTTGCCCAGGCGTTGGGATATGCCATACCAGATAACGAGGCTGACTACGGCATCGGCAGACAACGCATATTAAATGAGCCAAACGAGCCGGGTAAGTTGCGCAACAAGCAGATAATTTTTTTGCATGGGACAACCTGGCCTTCAAAACACTGGCCGGAAAATCATTGGCGGGACCTGGCTGTCCTGATTAATACGACAGAATACGAATTGATTATCCCATGGGGCAACGATTTAGAAAAGGCGAGAGCAGAACGAATTGCAGAAGGGCTTGATTCAGTGTCTGTCTTGCCACGGATGGATTTAACCGGTTTGATGGAAGTAATGAACAGCGTCAGCGGAGCCTTCAGCGTGGATACGGGATTGTGTCATCTGGCTGCTGCACTGAATCTCCCGTGTGTAGCATTTTACGGACCGACGGATCCCGGATTGACTGGCAACTATGGCCAGAATCAGGGACAGGTATTGAATGAAGAGTTGTCCTGTGTACCCTGTTTGAACCGTACATGCAGATTGCTGCAAACTGATGACAAGTTCCCGCCCTGTTTTGCAATTGATGGC
>CAZNFE010000123.1:0-7720 GCA_964571945.1 uncultured Pseudomonadales bacterium | reverse complement strand
GCGCGGTCGTGATCGATGTGGAACCCGCGTGCATCCCGGTGTGAGGCGATCTGGCCGCTCAGGTGATGCCCCATGTGGTACAGACGGACTTGCAGACCCGGTCTTTCTTCCAGCAGCCGGATTGCCGATGCGAGACCGGCGAGACCGCCACCTACTATGATGATCTTGTTCAACTCGATGGTCCTCCCGGGGGCAAGGGGTGATTCGCTATCGCGTCGAAGAACGGGGGCAAACGCCGGAACAGGTTCAGGTCTTCCTCCCAGGTCAGGCCCATGCCGACGTGGCAATCATTGACAATTCCCGCAAGTTCAATTGATGCGCGCATGACCGACATGCGTGCCAGGGTAGCCGTTTTGTCTGCTTCCGGGATACCTGCCTGCAGCCGTGAAGCCGCCCAAAGCAGCGTGGATCGGCAGGTATTCACCCTTTGCATCAGGTTGTTGACCCTGGTGGGTAATTCCGGGAAGGGGCTGGTCTGTCCGACAGCTTCCATGTCTGCCAGCGCATTCTGGGTGTTTTGCAGAACCCGGGTGATGCTGCCTATCCGGTCTGCGGACGCTGCGATGCCGGTGATCAGTGTCGCCTGAACCTCACTGTCGGTTGCTGTTTGCCCGATTGCGATAATCGCCGCTGTTTCCAGTTCGACATTATCGAAGCCGATCCGAAAAACAGGTTGGAGATCATCGATGCCCGCTGTGCGGGTCAGGGACAGACCCTGCGCTGCTCGTGGACACAGAACCAGGCAGGATTCTCCCGATTCATCCCGGGCCGCCACCAGCAGCTGGTCAGGATCATCGGCGTCCAGGGCCTGAACCTGTCCACCGTGCAAAATGCAGGTGTCACCATTCACAACCAGCAGGGGTGGCTCGAGTCCGGCCAGCGGTCCCTGTGGCTGGGTGGCGGTCGCGAGGGTGACTCTGATGCTGCCCGTGACCAGATCGCTCAACAGATCACTGATGGCCGGATTCCCGATGGCACCCTTAAGCGCGCAGCTTGCCCCGAGAGTTGACAGGAATGGCCCGGGGGCAGCCGCCTTACCCATCTCTTCAGCGATGATAACCAGTTCTCTGAGACCGAGGCCGAGACCTGAACAGGTGTCCGGCAGCAACAACCCGAGGTAACCCTGATTGATCATTTGCTGCCAGAGTTCGGCATCGAAGTGTTCACCGCTACTGAGCAGATCGGCAACCCGATCCGGCTGGCAGGCATCGAGGAAGAATGCGGCGGTCGCATCCCTCAGAATACCCTCATCTCCCAGGTCATCGTTGCTCTCGGGCGTTGTCTGGGTATCCAGCAGTTGGGCGCCAAACAAGCTGACCTCGATATAGGCATCGCCGTTTACCGACTGTTGGTTGTGGGTACCGGAGACGCTGAATCCTCCCTCGAAGAAACAGCCTTTCAGACCCAGCGCCAAGGCGTTGTCCATGGGGTTGGGTGTGGCGATCTCCAGTAACAGATCGGTACCGGTAGGTTCATGCAGGATTCTGGCTGACCGGGGAAACTTGAATTCCCTGATCGGCCCTTCACCTATGGGTGGTGTGGTAAACAGTTCCAACGGGATGATGGTGTTGGCGGGGTAGTGCCGGTAGACAAGGTCCGGTCCCATGATCTCAAACAGCGGATACAGGGATGCACCGTTCTGACCAAGGCACCTGTAGGCTGCTATATCGGTCCCGTCGTCGAGATGGATGGCTGCCCAGAAGTGACCCATGTAGACGTCCGTACCAGGATTGGTGAGCGGATACCACTGCCGGTCGAGCCAGCAGATTCCGGTGATGGGGGATGTGCTGCCATCGTCGCGGGTCATGGTACCGGTGACATCCATACGTGGCTGCACGTAGTAATAGCTGTAGGTGGCAGGCAACTGCTGTACCAGACCCGTCTGCGCCAGCGCATAGGGTGGTTTAACGGATGTCAGTCTGAGGTCGAACTGGTAACCGGACAGGGCGTAGTGGTAGTCGTATATGAAAGGTTCACCCTCGACCTGACGCAGGTAATTGGGTGGTGAATCCCCGTGTTGATATTGCACATCCAGATGACCCTGGCTGGCGGTTACCACTCCGGTTTGGTATTGGTCGAGGTGCTTTTTCCTTGACAGATCTGCGATGGCGCCCAGTTGTTCATTGGCGCCGCTGACGAAGCTCGTGAACAGGATCACGCGGTTGCCGTCGGCATCGTCCAGGTGCATGTTGAGGTACCACCAGCCATAGGGTTTGTCAGCATGGACGCCTTCGTCATCCGGAAACACCAGGTCGCCGCTGTGATAGGGATAGTTTCGCCAGTCAGATGAACCTTGAGACACATTGACCTCCGGTTTGCTTTGATCAGGACTCGGACAGGGGTGAGATATCGACACGCACAGCCCGGTCGATCGGCACGGGCTGCCAGTGCATGACCCGGTACTGCAGGTGTCCATAACCTCCGGCGAAATGCAGCCACTTCACCAGGCCCGGTTCCAGGTTCGAAAAATCCTGCCATTCGGGATACTGGTAGGGTTCGAACCCATTGTAGAGAATGACCTGGCCCGGTCGCACCGAACCGCTCAATCGCGCCTCAACGTTCATGCTGGCTAGATCGTTGTGCAGTTTGACGCTCTGGCCGTCGCGGATATTCAAGTTCGCAGCTTCCGCGTCATTGATATAGGCGGTAGGTACGCCACGGTTAGTCCCAAGTATGGTCTCGTTAGCGCTGTTCATTGAGTGGACACTCCAGCGCGGATGTCCGCTGGTGACCGCAAACGGATAATGACCGCCCTGGTCAGGAGCATCCTTGTGCACTGGCAACTGCTCACCAGCTTCGAGAAACCAGTCATGGTCGATGTAGAACTGTGCCCGTCGGGTCAGGGTCGGAAACGGCTCCTTTTTCTCGGTTTGCCAGCGGAATGGCGCATGGGTCTCGTCGGGTCGCAGGTCGGAGGCCTGGGCCAAAGCCAGGGGTGACCCGCCCCAGTCGGTGAAGCGCACAAAACCCGTCTCCCGCATGGTTGCCAGGGTCGTGTCTGCAGGAATGCTTCCCATAACCGCCGAGTCGCGGATCATCTCGTCGATGGCTGCGTCTTCGGTGAGCAGCTCCCCACCGAAGGTAATATCTTCATAGAGTGAATCCAACTGGGCAGTGGTGCCGTTCGGTTTCTCGTAGGATACGAAGCCGCGCGCCGCAGCGCGCTCCGCCACCTTGCGGGCGAGCAGCAGCGTCATATCCCATTCCGAGAGAGATTCCCCGGCGGGTTCGACGGCCCGGTCCGACAGGGTAAGGTTCATTACGTCGGGCGTGGTGTAGGCAATATTCACTTTCTCATAGTGCTGTGCCGCCGGCAGGATGATGTCTGAATACATGCCCGTGGTCGACATGCGCCAGTCGACCGAGACGATCAGTTTCAGTTTTGGCCAGAGATGTTCGAGCAGCATACGTTGACCGCCGCGCTGTCGACGCATCAGGTTGCCGCCGATTTCGAACAGTACACTTGGGCAGGTTTGCGCCGAGGTGGTCTCTATGTTGCCCCACCAGCCCTTCTCCTGGGCTTCACGGAAATAGTCATCGAAGCCGCGACCCATGGAGGCATCCTGCCAGCGTGGGTCATTCCACACCTCCCGATAACCGCAGTGGTGATACCAGAAGAAGGCGGCGGGATAGGCGTTGAAATACTGTTCCCCCGCCTGACTGGCCTCTACGACCAGAATTTCACGGGTTTTCTCCGGGTGCTGCGCCAGCACTGCTTCCATCGTGGCCTGTTGAAATTCCACCAATTGCCGGGTCATGTCCTGACCCAGCCGGGGTTTGTTGTGGAGCATGAACTGACCGTCGAACATTCCCACCGCCCAACTCCTGATACCTGTCCCCTTTTTGCCCCAGTTACCCGTCAGCCCCAGCAACAGGCAGATGGCTCTTTCGATCAGGTCGCCGTGGTATGACTTGCCCAGGGTCCAGCCGGATATGATGCGGGTTTTTCGGGTGGCTGCCTTGCGGGCAAGGCTGACAATGGTATCGATGTTGACGCCACAGATAGCGGTCACTTTCTCCGGGGCATAGTCACTGAGCAGACGTCGCAGCAGAGCATAAACGGGCACCACCTCGACCTCGGAAGCGTCGTTGAGTGTAGCCTGGTACTGGCCGGCCAGGGCAGGGACGCAAGCACCGAGATTGAGGGTCTCGGGCGCGAGAACGAGCGCCTGCGTGGTTTCGTCGTGGAAATAGAATCGGGCGTCAGAGCCATCCGCTGTAAGGTCACATTCGCGCAGAAAGCGCCCGGTGTCTGTCCTCACCAGCAAGCCAAGATCAGTTTGCTCCCTGACGAAATCGAGGTCGGCAAGTTCCTCCTCGACGATGGTATGGCACATTGCCAGCGCTAGCGCCGCATCACTGCCTATTTTGACGGGAACGAACGCGTCGGCATGCATGGCGGAGGGGCTGTAGTCGGGGCCGATGTGGATCATCTCGCTACCGTTGTATCGGGCTTCCGCCAGGAAGTGGTACCAGGGTATGGCGCTGTAGGCGGGATTGTTGGCCCACACCAGCAACAGCTCCGAGTGGAACCAGTCATCCGAGGTAGACGCGGGGCTGAAACGACCGAAGGTCGTATAGATACCCGGGTTGAAATCGTTGATCTCTGCCTGGACATCGGTCATCGGAATTCCCAGTCGCTCGAACACCGGATTCGCCAGCGACGTGGTTTGGGTGCCTCCCTCCGAGGGCGTGCCGATTCGCAGAATGCCGCGAGGACCGGTCTCCTGCAGGGCATCCAGCATCGCATCGGCAATTTCGGTGAGGGCTTCATCCCAGCTGATGCGTTCGAAATTCCCCTCGCCCCGTTCACCCCTGCGGCGCAGGGGGTGGAGCACTCGTTCCTTGCCATAGAGCATCTGGCTCCAGCTTGCCCCTTTTTGGCAACCAGCGGGGTTCATGTCCGGTACGCCCTCTTCAATGGTATCGAAGGTTCCGGCTGCTTCCTCACGGATTACCTTGCCGTCACGCACATAGACGCGGTAGGGACAGTTGCTGGGATAGCAGTCAACGCAGTGGGTGCCCCAGGTCACCTGGTCGAATCTGGTCTTATCTCGGTAGCGTTCGGCCCAGTCGGGTCCGGTCTCGTGGCTGGTCTGGTTTGAAGTCACCGTCGTCCCCCCTTGATCGATCCATAGATCCTCTGCGGTGCGGAATCTGGTGTCCGCTTGCAGTGATCAGCAACAGGTAAAAGCTGTTTCCATCAGGGAGCTGGTGTTGCCGTTCCAATATAAGCAGCATGGCGACGAGAATCAAATCAACTTGCGGCACTTGCGTTGGATTCACACCGGTTTGGTCATCACCTGGCGCAGCAGCCAGTGACCGGTGCGATAGAATGATCACAAAGATCAGCGCAAAGATCAGCGCACAAAGATCAGGGCAATGCTGCCAGAATCTCGGCTGCAAACCGGGTGGGTCGTCTACCCCATCAAGTGGTCGCGAATCGGTTTAATGAGACATTCAAAAAAGTGTGGCCATGACGCGGTCAATATGCGCCTCGATACCCTCGTTTGTACTGATGTCCACCTTATAGAACTTGTTCGTGAAATCGGCCATTGTCATTGGAAAAGATCCCAGCATGACCAGGAAAATAAAGAATGAATCCGGATCATGCTCCTGCAGATACCCGGCTGCCTGCACGTGTTCAAACACAGGTGTGATGAGTTGGTGCATCGGGACTATTTTTTTCACCAGATAATCAAGGCGTGAGCCTGGTTCACTGCAATCCTTAATAATCAGTTTCGATATCTCTGGTGATGCAGCAGCCTCACGTATGTAACTGGTTGAAATGGCCTTGAGCAGCTCAACGGAATCATCTTTCCCAACACGTTCCAGCAGTGGTCTTTGTCGTGCAGCGATACGATCGACAAATTTATCGACCACAGCTCGCCAGAGATCTTCCTTGGTGCCGAAGTGGTGTCTAATCAGGCCATGGGTGGTACCGGCTCTAATCGCGATTTCCCTGAGACTGGCAGCATGGAAACCTTTCTCTGCGAATTGCTGCCCCGCAGCATTTAGGATCTGTTGCCGACTCTGGGCTGCTGTTTCCGCTGACTGCTTACCTTTGTAGGCGCTCATGCTTGATTAATTATGTTGTCCAGTTGTATAGTATAATCCATCGTAAACTGGAAACAAACCTGAAACAGGTGCAAAAGTGCTACGAAATCTAGCCATCATCGGGGGCCTGCTGATATTGGTCGGTGGGAGCTTTGTTGTGTACGTTTTTTCAGATAGAGATGCAGCGGAGGTATTTCTGGAAGACGATCCGGCGATGCGCTCGCACCCTGATTATCCTGCCAAAGTAAGCGGGATAGAGCTCCTGAAGGATCAGGTTGTCATCGAAAAAGATGTCTGGGTGGCGATGCGTGACGGCGTCAGATTATCAGCAAATGTGTTTCGGCCTAAGGCGCCAGGGAAGTATCCCGTTGTGATGGCTTTGACGGCCTATGACAAAAACAAAGGTCCTGACCTTTATCCAAAGCTGTTACGTAACGCACTTAAACCAGATTTTGATCTTGGGACTTTTACGGTGAGTCCCTGGACACCGTGGGAAGGGCCGGATCCGGCATTCTGGGTGCCGCATGGGTATGTTGTCGTGTACGTCGATTCCCGTGGCTATGCTTCTTCAGAAGGTGAGCCAGGCACACTTTCGATGCAGGATCGCGATGACTTTTACGACGCTATTGAATGGGCAGGGACACGCGAATGGAGTAACGGCAATGTCGGGTTGAACGGCGTGTCATACCTCTCCATATCACAATGGGTTGCAGCCAGTGGCAATCCGCCGCATCTCAAAGCGATCATTCCGTGGGAAGGGCAATCTGATGCCTATCGCGAGGTGCTCTACCATGGGGGGATCCCTGAAACAGCGTTCACCGGCTTCTGGTCTCGCAAAGTTCGCTCTGGTGCTAACGGTAACCCTTTGCCGCCACCGGTAATATTCAACTTCGCGCACAGGCGGCCAAGCCTGATGAAATGGGTGCAGCAACAGACCGCAAACAAGTCCGGCATCGACTTACCCAGCATTCGGGTGCCTGCACTGATCTGCGCCACCTGGTCTGACCAGGGTCTACACAGCCGCGGTTCATTCGAAGGCTACAAAAAAATTGCTTCTCAACAGAAATGGCTTTACACCCATGGTCGCCAGAAATGGGGTGTCTACTACGGTGATGAAGCCCTTGCGTTTCAGAAAGACTTCTTCGATCACTTTCTGAAAGAAATAGACAATGGCTTTGATGCCCGGCAATCTGTCCGGCTGGAAGTAAGAGAAACGCTTTCCGAGTACACGGTCCGCTTCGAGGACAACTGGCCGATTCCCAACACGGATTATCAGGAGCTTTATCTCGATGCCGGTGCGGCGTCACTCTCCTTCGAACCAGCGGATGAAACAAGCACCGTAACTTACGATTCACGAACCGAAGGAGTCGATTTTTCCTACACCTTCCCCGCGGAAACAGAAGTCACTGGCAACATGAAGTTGAAGCTGTGGCTTTCAACCAATGCTGGTGATGATATGGATCTGTTTGTGGCGGTTAAAAAAATTAGCCGGGACGGTGAAGAAGTCCCTTTCTTCGCGAAGATGGGCTATATGAAAGGTCCGGTTGCCATGGGCTGGCTGCGGGTATCGCAACGGGAACTGGACGCAGAGAAATCAACGCCCTGGCAACCCGTATTGACCCACGAGAACCCGCAGCCGATAGGTGCAGAAGAGATTGTTCCG
>CAZNFE010000122.1:0-7773 GCA_964571945.1 uncultured Pseudomonadales bacterium | reverse complement strand
CTTCCAGGCCAATCAGAACAAACCGGTACTGGCCAGTCATGATCGATTCGGTCATCGGATTGATGAAGTTCGATTCCATCCCGCGTACCACCGATTAATGCAAATCGCCATCGAGAAAGGTCTGCACTCTTCACACTGGACCGATTCCAGAGCCGGCAGCCATGTCATGCGGGCCGCTGGCTACTACCTGCAAAACCAGGTAGAAGCAGGTCACTGCTGCCCTGTGACCATGACCTCAGCGGCAATTCCTGCACTTCGCAACGAACCCGAGCTTGCAGGTGAGTGGTCACCCAAAATCATGGCCAGACACTATGATCCAGGGAATGTACCAATCGAACAGAAAAAAGGCATTACCATTGGCATGGCGATGACCGAAAAACAGGGTGGCTCAGACGTTCGGGCAAATACCACGACAGCTCATCCGCTCGGCAATGGTGGACCGGGTCAGGCCTATGAACTGGTTGGACACAAATATTTCGTTTCCGCACCCATGTGTGATGCATTTCTGGTTCTGGCACAGACACCGGGCGGTCCATCCTGTTTTCTATTGCCTCGCTGGCGACCGGATGGCAGTAAAAATCCCATTCAAATTCAACGACTTAAGGACAAAATGGGGAATGCATCAAATGCCTCCTGCGAGACCGAATTGCGCGGTGCCTACGCGATTATGATTGGCGATGAAGGTCGAGGTGTCGCCATCATACTGCAGATGGTTGCCATGACTCGTTTTGATTGCATGGTCGGTTCCAGTGCCGGAATGCGACAGGCCGTGGCACAAGCTACGCACCACTGTGCCTACCGCTCCGCGTTTGGCAATCGCCTGGCAGAACAACCGCTGATGCAAAATGTCCTGGTTGATCTAATTATCGAACACGAGGCAGCCCTTGCGATGAGCATGCGCATCGCCCGAGCACTGGACAATCAGGAACAGAATGAACAGGAGAAACTGCTGGTACGGATCGGCACCGCCATCGGCAAGTACTGGATCTGTAAACGCACCCCGGAACACGCGTATGAAGCAATGGAGTGTATTGGCGGAAGCGGGGTAATGGAAGATTGCATCATGCCCCGCCTGTTCCGGGAGTCGCCAGTCAACTCGATCTGGGAAGGCAGTGGTAATGTGCAGTGCCTGGATATGCTGCGCGCCATGCATCGGAACAAAGGTTCAATCGACGCATTTATGTCAGAAGTACAACTTTCTGCCGGTGGAGATAACCAGCTGGATCGCCTGATCGAGAGGCTGGGTAATGAACTTAATGACCCCAGTGATCTGGAGTACCGGGCACGCAGCATCGTCAGCAAAATGGCTCTGGCGCTGGAAGGTGCCCTGCTGGTTCGTCATGGCGCTCCGGAAGTGGCGGATGCTTTTTGCCGTGCGCGGCTGGATTCCGAATCAAACGGCTTCGTTTATGGTACATTACCACGAGGAATTGATTGCGAAGCCATCATCAGGCGCGCAACTCCAGCGCTACCATAACCAGCCTATGTAACACGGAATACTGAATATGAGCAGCTCCGATCGAGTCTACATCGACTTCAAAAGCCCGTATGCATATATCGCGATCAAGGCGATTTACGCCATCGAAGATGACCTTGACATACAGTTTGACTGGTTGCCATTCACGCTGGACATCGCCTCTTTTGCAGGCTCCGCCAAAGTGGGTGATGACGGCGACGTAATCGTGAACAATCGTTCCGAGAAGCAATGGATCAGGGTTAAATATGCGTACCAGGATGTGCGTCGCTACGCCAGATTCCTCGGTCTTGAATTCAAGGCACCGCATAAAGTGTGGGATTCTTCACTGGCTGCTATCGGCCTGTTGTGGGCTAAACAGCAGGGACAGGCTGCCATGCGTGGATACATTGATGCCACATATACCCGATTCTGGCAGAGAGATCTGGATATTGAAGATATCCAGCGGATTATTGAGATGCTGGACCAGGCAGGAGTGGATACCACCGGATTCAGCGACTATGCACAATCCGATGGCCGGGAACAGCACGATGCCATTCAGCAGCAGGCCAGGGACATGAAGATATTCGGCGTACCCAGTTTCGTCATCAAGGGCGAGTGGTACTGGGGCCGGGAACATATCCCCTACATTCGTTACCTGTTGGGTGATACAAATCCGGAGCTTATCTCCGGCAGGATGGCAGGAGTTAGCACCCTGGTATAAAAGCCCTGACGCTTAAAAAGCAACGGATTCACAACAGAGAAAGATTGATGCGAACGGTCATACCCCTTCTTTTTGCGGCACTTCTCAGCCAGTACACCATCGCGGCAGATTGGCGTTATTACGGCGCAGATGCCGGTGGCAGTCGATTCTCCAGTCTTTCCCAGATAACAATCGGCAACGTCAGCCAGCTTGAAATCGCCTGGCACTACCACACTGGTGACCTGGAATCGAAACCTGAAGCAATACATCGTTCTGCGTTTGAAGGTACACCGATCCTGATTAACGATAAGCTGATTTTTTGTACGCCATTTAACGAGATCATCGCACTTGATCCGGCCAATGGCCAAAAAAAGTGGCGCTTTGACGCACACATCGATCTGGACATGGATCCGGCTAACCAATTTATCTGTCGCGGTGTGAGTTATTGGCAGGATGGGACCCCAGCGAAGGATCAACCCTGTTCCCGGCGGATCTTTATGGCGACCAATGATGGTCGCGTAATCTCGGTAGATTCGGAAAGCGGTAAATCCTGCACTGAATTTGGTGGTAACGGTGAGATCGCTAACGAACCCAGCATGCCGCTGCAATGGAAGGGGGAATTCCAGATGACATCTCCGCCTGCCATCATCCACGACCTGGTCATTGTTGGCTCAGCAATTGGCGACAATGCCAGAACCAATGCACCCCGCGGTATCGTGAGGGCATTTGATGCAAGGACCGGGAAACTGGTGTGGCAATTCGACCCGATCCCTGACCACGGCAGCAATGATACCGCTGCCAAACAAACCTGGCTTGACAACAGCAACCAGGTGACCGGCCATGCGAATGTCTGGGCACCCATATCGGTTGACGAGGAAAATGACCTTGTGTTCCTGCCTACCAGCAGCCCAAGCGTGGACTTTTATGGCGGCAAACGTCCCGGTGAGAATCTGTATTCCGATTCCCTTGTTGCGCTCAGAGGTTCTACCGGAGAAGTTGTCTGGCATTTCCAAACAGTGCATCACGATCTGTTCGATTATGATCTGCCAGCACAACCATCTCTGATGACTATCACCAGAGACGGCGAACAGATTCCTGCGGTAGTCCAACCGAGCAAGACGGGGTTTCTCTTTATATTCAACAGGCTAACGGGGGAACCACTGTTTGATATCGTAGAGACACCAGTCCCGCAGAGTGATATGGCTGGTGAGTGGTTATCGGCAACACAGCCGATTCCTCAGAAACCGGCGCCTTTTTCTCCCCAGTATTTTTCTAAGGATATGGTTTGGGGAATGCTCTGGTTCGACAAAATGACTTGCATGAATCGTTTTAAAACGCTCAGGAACGAAGGCTTGTTCACACCCCCGAGCCTGCAGGGCACCATTATGATGCCGTTCACCGGTGGTGGCGCTAACTGGGGTGGAGCTGCTCTGGATCTGAACAAAAACATCGCAGTAATTAACAGTAGCAACATCGCCCATATAATTACCTTGATACCCAGCGACCAGGTTGAGTCGCAGGCAAGAATCTATCACGATACTGAGATATCAAAGCAGGCAGGAGCCCCCTTCGGTATGAAACGGGAAATGTTTCTTTCCCCGCTTGGCGTGCCTTGCAATGAGCCACCCTGGGGCTTATTGACGGCTATTGATGTTTCATCCGGTGACACACTCTGGCAATCGACGCTTGGCACAACAGAAGATATCGCGCCGGTACCCATTGGTTTTAAATGGGGTACGCCAAACCTTGGCGCGCCGATCATCACGGCCAGTGGTCTGGTGTTTATCGGCGCTGCCATGGATGATTATCTGCGAGCATTTGACATCAGGAACGGGCATGAAATCTGGCGGGCACGATTACCGGCCGGACCCCAGGCAACCCCAATGACCTATCAGTATCAGGGGAAGCAGTACGTCGTCATTGCCGCCGGGGGGCACAGCACAGGAGGAACCCGGCCGGGTGATTCAGTGATCGCATTCGCATTAGAGTGATCCTTGCAATCAACCCCCTTTTCTTATAATAACAAGTCAGCCAGTTTTGTGCGGTGATGCCGGGCATCACCAAACTGATTCTGGCACCAGCAGGCTCGTCTCAAATAGAGCTGGGCATCACATTCATAGGTAAAACCAAAGCCGCCGTGAAACTGAATGGCACGGTCACTGGCATGAGCGAACGTGTCGCCTGCCTGCGCTTTTGCCATTCGCAGTGCAATTTCCGAATCCTGGTCATCCCCGAATACCGTTGCGGCATGGTAAAGTTGTGATCTCGAATACTCATACTGGCACAGAATTTCCGCCATTGGGTGTTTCAATCCCTGGAAGGCACCGATATATCGACCAAACTGCTTGCGCGTATTCAGGTACTCCAGCGTGACGTCCATGACACCCGCTATGCCACCACAAATCTCGGCAGCCAGCAATAACCAGGATGATCGGGTGATCAGATCAAAACACGCGACCGTCTTCGAAACATCCAGCAGACAACTCTCATTGACAGTGATCCCGTTCAGATCGAACCGATAACAACGTCGCGTCTCATCAATGATGACTTCACGAGTGAGAGCACCCTGTTCAATCGCTGTTCGATCGAGCATTATCAGCGCCGGATTGTCATCCAGCATTACCGACACCAGAATGAAATCCGCAACTGCCGCATCAGCAACGAAGTACTTTTCACCGGCCAGCGTGATTGCTCCATCCGTCAATTCGGCTGCACAGATCAGATTAGTGAGATCCCAATCACCGTGAGACTCATTCAGCCCAAGTGTTGCTATCGCTTTGCCTTTTCCGATCAATGGCAACCAGTGCTGTTTTTGCTCCGCTGTACCAGCACAAACCAGCGCCTGGGCTGCCAATGTGGTAGATACCAGCGGGGATGCCATTAGCTGTCGTCCCATGGGTTCCACGATAGATACCAGTTCAGCCAATCCCAACCCGCTACCGCCATATGCTTCCGGAATTGCCAGTCCCTGCCAGCCCAATGTTGCCATTTCTGCCCAGATATCAGCATCAAACCCGGCTTCCTCTTCCAGCAGCGTCCGGACCTTTGCCACGGGTGACTTTTCATTGCAAAAAGAGGTTGCAGCATCGAGCAACATGGCTTGTTCTTCACTAAATTCAATTGCCAGTTTCGTGGTCATCTGTTAATCCTTCGGTAATCCCAACACCCGTTCACCGAGGATGTTTTTTTGAATTTGACTGGTACCCCCACCAATGGTGGCGGAAAAAGCATTGAAGTAGGATCGTTGCCAACGTCCATTGTCAATGGCATCGTCATCCCCCATATACAGATTTGCATTGCTGCCCTGCAGAGATACCGCAAAGCGGCACAACCGCCTGCGGAATTCGCTGCCCATCAATTTCCCCGACATGGGTATGGACATCGGCCGCTCCGTTGTCAATGCCGGTACTCGGGCACGGGCGCCGTTTAATCTCAAACTGCGTTCTTCCATCAGGAACTGCACCAGTTGATCTCTGACAAAAGGATCTTCGATTGCCGGTTTGCCATCTCTTTGTACATTTTTTGCCAGTTCGACCACCGAGGCTACCTCCAGCACAATGCTGGACTGGCCACCAGCCTGCCCACAAACTGCGCCGCGTTCAATCGCGAGGGTCGTCATCGCGCCCTGCCAGCCACCCCCCTCCTTGCCAATAAGGCAATCTGCAGGTATTCGCGCATCATTAAAGAACGTCTGGCAGAATCCGTACTCACCAGTAATTTTCCTGATTGGGCTGGTCTCAACACCAGGCACCCGCATGGGTGAAAGGAAGAAACTCAGCCCTGCATATTTATTCTCGGCATTGGGATCTGTCCGGGCCAGCAGAATCATGTGTGCTGCATACGTACCCAGACTGGTCCATATCTTGGATCCATTGATGACATACTCGTCGCCATCCCTGACCGCTTTGGTTTGCGCATTGCCCAGATCGGAGCCATGATCCGGCTCGGAAAATCCCTGGCACCAGATTTCTTCTGCACTCAGGATTTTCTTGATATAGGCTTTCTTCTGCTGCTCAGAACCACTGTGTAAAATTAGCGGTCCAGCCCAGTTCAAGCCAATGGTATTCACCATAAAGGGTACTTTTTGTCGCACCATCTCCGCATCGACTATACTTTGATACTGCTGGGGCTTCCCACCACCGCCATATTCCGCGGGCCAGGACATACCAAGATAGCCAGCTTCATATACTTGCTGCTGCCAGTCCCGCAGGTAATGAAACTGCTCATCAGTCCCCACCTCCATAAAACTGTCTGGGAGGATAAAATCTGGCTGGGGTGGTGTGTGCTCCTCAAACCATGCAGCGACTTCTTCTCTAAAGCGATTCAATTCCGTTTCGCTAACACTCATTTTTCTCTCCACAAACTATTTCCTGTCAACAGGTTTCTCTCTCGTCATGACAGCCTCAACCGGTTCAGATTGAATACCATCCGTCCTATCAACGTGTAATTGTCAGATGCCATCAGGCACAAATTATCTCAAAGCGTATCGACCAGACGTCGCAGATCTTCACATTGCTTTACTCGTTCCATCGTGCTCGATCCGAAAAAACTGACATTCAATGCAGTTACTCCCGACTCCTTACAGGCAGCCAGCCTGTCGCGAACAAACCCCTCCGGACCGATCAAAGAACTGGCCTCGATAAAATCCCCGGGAATCGCAGCTTCGGCTTCTTTTTTCCTGCCGCCCAGATAGAGTTCCTGGATTTTCAATGCCTCCGCTTCATACCCATATTTGCTGAATATGTCATTGTAGAAATTCTTGTCTCTGGCACCCATCCCGCCAACATACAGTGCGATCTGTGCTCTGGAAAGATCTCGCAAGTGTTCCTTACCTGCACCGATAGCGACCGCGCCACCTGCATATATTTCCAGTGGAGCCCGGTTTCTGTCCCGCAATTGTTGACCTTTTGCCAGGGCCTTACCCCAGATTTTCTCTGCACCTTCAGCCATGTAAAATGCTGGTAACCAGGCGTCTGCCAGTTCTGCCGTCATCTCAACACTGCGTTGTCCTAATGCAGCCACTGCGATTGGAATCTCATCCCGGACAGGATGGTTAATTAACTTCAAAGGGATACCGAGTCCGGTGCCCTGATCGGTCGGCAGCGGCACCTGGTAATGTTTGCCTTGATGCACCAGTTTCTCTCTGCGCCATACTTTTCTGCAGATATCGATGATTTCACGAATTCGGGCGGTGGGTGAACCGAACGGCACACCGTGAAAACCTTCCATCACCTGAGGACCACCCGCGCCGATACCCAGCATGCATCTGCCGCCTGACAGGGCATCTACCCCAGCGGCCGTCATTGCCAGGACCGTGGGTGTTCGAGTAAATATGGGCATCACTCCTGATGCAATCGTTATTCGATCCGTTTTGGCGGCAAGATATCCCATCGCACTGGGTGCATCAAACGCATAGGCTTCCGGAACCCAGACAACATCCAGCCCGGCTTTTTCAAGTAAGGCAATTTCATCTGCACTGCTCCGGAATCCGGCTGCATAGTTCAATAAAGTTGAAATTCGCAAGGCATGCTCCTCAATAGCACTCTGGTGCATAGCATCCAGAGCCGGAGATGATATCAATCTCAAGCCTTGCTGTCAGTACGGCAGATAGCTGACT
>CAZNFE010000121.1:0-7799 GCA_964571945.1 uncultured Pseudomonadales bacterium | reverse complement strand
TGCCTTCCCTTCCGGTACCACTACCCATCAATGTTATTTGTAGATGTGTCGCGGCATGGTCGTGTTGGTCGCTTGAAACTAGAAGCGTTTCATCCTGTTCAGCAGACGATTCTCGTCCGCACTCTGGCTGTTGCGCATGGCGTGATCTACTTTTTTCTCGTATTTAGGATCCAGCTTTGCGGTGGTGGTTGCTTCTGACGCGTGATAGAAGGCTCCCGAGATAATACGTTGGGCACCTTCGATGTTGCAGTGCTTGCACACCAGTGATCGGGGTGCATCAGTGGATGAAAAGTATCTTTCCGTCAGATTGTCACAATGAGTGCATCGATATTCATAGATGGGCATGTCAGGCCGCCGCACAGGCTTCGAAGAATGCCTGCAAGGAAGTGTGATAGCGCAGACAGCGGAGTCGTTCCCTGGCTCCTGCTGCCTGCACTACGCCTTCTGTTGCATCGAATTGGACGAGTGTGGGGCCTTGGTGAGTTCTGCAACCTGCCATAAACCTGTGCCATTGTTCGGTCGACATTTCGACCAGAAAGTCAGAGTCACGTAGTTCCTGTTTCGAAATCTTACGCACATCGTGGCAGCTGAAACCTTCGAAGCTGACCAGGCAGGTAGTGGTGCCCACCTTGAGGGCCATCCTGGTGTCGATGCTCCCGAGTTGGCGAAAGGCTTCATCACTGTTGATTAGATTTTGTGCCTGCCGCAGTTCCTTTAATGTGAGCTTGTTACTCATCGCGTAATCCTCATTCAATCGTTGTTTCAACTGCAGCAGAGAAATCGAAAAAATCCTGGAAATTCTGGTTGTATCTGTAAAACAGATCTTCCCGATATTGATCATCCAATGGCGAACGGGCGAGTCCGTCTTCCAGCTTCAGATCCAGGCTGTTGAGAGTGAAGTTCGAACTTGCTTTACCGTTCTCCTGAATATTACTGATCATCGCTTTCCAGTCCGCCAGCGGCATGACAAGGTTGAAATCTGTGTTACCCAGTTCGTTCTCGGTCACGGGCTTCACTTCGCTGCACTTCAGCCCGGAAAATACCAATAGATAGTGTTGATCTCCGATACAGATCCCTGCCTGCGTGTCGCACGCACCACCACCGCCACTGTGTTCCGTTGTGTTATATACCTCGCGTACCCGGTCAAACCATTCTTGTGAGGGGAAAACCGTCATCTTCTTAGTACTCCAGATATGACTTGAGTTGCGGGTGGAGTGTTTTTAGCCGCTCGATACCCAGCCAGTTGCAAAGTGACAGGTAGTCGCGAACAAACTCGCCGACCAGGTGAAGATAGGTATCCATGCCGGTAGTCCTGCCACCTTCGATGCCACCACCCAGGATAATGGCCATCGCCGGTTTCATGGTACTTTCCCGAAGTTCCTGCGCCATGATTGCTTCACCGATGGAGAGCAGGGTTTCAATGATCAAATCTTCACCTTCCTGATGTGCCACGGCGTACTTCAGGTGATCGTATCCATAGGTAAGGTGACGAGCCTGATCCTCGATCATGTGGCCGAATATGAACTGTTCTGCATCGTTACTGGCAGCACTGTATAGCGCCCTGAGCAATTGCATCTGGTAGGTGCCGCGTAGCAGGTATAGATAGGTCACCGACTCGGTCCAGCCACCCGAACTCTCGAGGATCATTCGATTTACCGCACCGCGACTCTCAACACCGAGGCCACCGCCATTGGAGAGTGCACGTTTGCGCAGCGCTTCAACGTGTCGGCCACAATCGAAGGAAACGGTGGCGAGGAACTGTTTTACCTCGTAATAGCCATAGGACATCTGGTCCTGCCAATAAGTGACAATTTCAATTTCGGTATTGGCATATTGGGATAATTCGGTACAAACCTGGCAGATGGCTCTTTCAATATCGTTCGGTAGCGGCTCGAGTGACGCCCAGGGTACCTCGGTGGCGGGAATCCAGCGGCGTTGGATCGCTTCTTCATAAAGTTCAGCGGCGCAATCGGCCCACAACTGGTGCTTGTGTCGGATGTTGTAGGGGAGTGGTGGGACCCCTGGTCGTATCAGTGCGCCCCTGGGTCTGCGAGTCTGGTCATTCCAGTATTCCGGTATCTCCCCGTAGATGCCAACATTCAGATCCCCAAGGCGCAGACCGTGTTCTCCAGGTTTGACTCTGACTCCCCACTGGTTCGTCAAACCCATCCAGTCATAGGTCGGCTTCACCGGATCGGAATCGGGGCTTTGTGTTTTTGTGCTCTCGGACATGAATAGATACTCCTGGGATCAAACCATTGATGCATAAAGATCAGGGACTGGCGACCGATCGTTTTCGAAGCGATCGCCAAAGCCACCAGCGATAACCCGTTTCATATATTCCTTGAGCTGTCTCCTGCGAATAACCAGCAGCTGCTTGTAGCCCTCGTCATACTGGGCCTTGCTGCCACCCAGAAGGATGGCCAGGGCTTCACTGGTCTCTGCCTGGGTGCCGGCTGGATTCTGCAGGCCGGTCATGATCTGTGATTCGGCTTCATCCAGGTACGTGTGAATCTCTTCATTTCGTTCCGGTGCTGCCTTACCCAGGTAGCGGAGGTGCATTACGCCAAAGGCGACATGGCGGGCTTCATCCTGAGCACATAACCGGTACATGTATTTTTCCGCATCATTCTGCGCAAACAGTTCGCCCATGCGAAACATGGTCAGAACCGCACCTTCCCCGGATATATGAAGGCGCGTGGACATCTCGGTGAAGTCCCGGGCAAGGTCGATACTGCCAACAAATCCTGAGGTTGCTCCGGACATTCTCATCAATCCGCCGCCATTCGCGAGCGCCCGCTTGCGGAAAACATCCATGTGTCTGGATTCATCCATGATCTGGGCAATCAATACATTGCGGGGTTCCAGGTAGTCGGGCGTGGTTTTGGCGACCCAGCGTGCGGGGACGTCTCCGGCGACAAACTCCACCTCGTTGAAGAAGGTGCAGAGCAGGCATTCTGCCTCCTCGACCTCATCCGGCAGGGGTTCAAGGGTTTCCCACGGAATGTCGGTTGCCGAGCTCCACTGTCGCTGCAGGGCTTCCTCATACAGAAATTCTGCATTGTCCAGCCAGATCTCAGAGAGCTTGTTTACTCCATAGGCTCCCACCCGGTAGGCATCGGCTCTCTCACCCGATCCACGGGGGCGTCCAGACATGTTGTCACTTACCTGAGGCAGCTCACCGTAGCTGCCAATCTGAATATCCGCCAGCGTCAGCCCCTTGTTTCCGGGCTCTGCTTTCATCCCCCACTCGCCCATGTTGTCCATCCAACTGGTATCGAGCTCGTGTTCCTGTTTTGTCCCAACAGCTTCACTCATGCTTCACCTCTTCTTATTATTGTACCGGGATGCTGAGATAGTAGACGATAAGTAAGCGTTTGTATAACGTAATACGCATTCAGATGGTGAGAGATTGTGGGGTAGAGGGGTTTATATCCATACGTTTAGTAGGTGTATCTGCGGTATGGAGTTTTCAAGGTACGTGGCACTGGATGTTGCTGCTAGCGCGGCAACATCGTTTTTCTATCGGACGCGCAACTATTATCGAGCCATCAGTATTTGTAAACGGTGCGGTTCTCTGGTGGACGCGTGATGCACAATGATGTCTTGCTTTCCATTCCCGCTGAGATCCATCAACCGGGTTTTTGTTTCGTCATCAGGTAAATCAACGGCCACTGTTCGCGGTTGAGCTGCGAACAGCTCCTGTCCCCGTATACCGACGAAGACCTGCAATTGTTTCCGGCTTTCGCCTACCAGCAAATCCTTCCTCCCGTCACCGGTCACGTCACCGAGTAACACGGTCGGAAAGAAGGGTCCACGTCGCCCAAAGATATCGGATTTCGGCCGGATGGAACGGCTTAGTGTGGGCGTATTTGGAAGCATGCCGGTAGCACTGCGGTACAGTGCCAGATCCATCGGAATAGAATTGGCGACAAGCGCCCGGTACATTCCACCCAGTCCTGTTTTAACATTTCCAAGAATGATATCGACGTTGCCATCCGTGTCGGCATCCTGCACCAGAAGGAAAGAGTATCCCAACACAGTGCCACGTCCGTTTCCCGGCGGTCGAATCGTAAGGTTGGCTGCCGTTGGAAAGGAGATACCGTTCTTGGTCTGGCTGCCGAAATGAACTGTATAAACACTGCGCTGCCTTAATATACTTCGACCTTCTGACGAAAGCGTCATCAGGTCGGCGACGCCATTGCCATTTAAATCTCGGATCGAATACAGCACCCTCTGCCGGGTGTTCTTCCGAAGACCGGAAATCACACGAAAGGTGCTTTCCTGACTGAAACCGAAAGCCAGCGAATAAAATCCATCCGAGTCGAACGTCACATCGGTAGTGAAGGTGACGGGCACAGTATTGAATTGTCCCGCTGCGTCCTGCAGGTAAACATCGAAGTGATCCTGGTTCCAGAACAACAGATCGGTTCGACCATTTCCATTATAGTCCATCTCATGCACTCTGCTCTGGTAGTTCAGGTTTGTATCCGGTGTCAGCCCTGCCTCACCATAGGTGCGCTTTTCACCGAGTTCATATTGGTCTCGGAATGGTTCTGCAGGGCCGATCTTTTTGGATTTGGTAAAGGTTCCGTCTTGTAGCTGGATGGATACCGAGAAGCCATCAACGTCGGGCACCAGCAGATCGACGAGACCATCGTGGTTTAGATCCCGTGCGACATGCAGCCGGGGTATTTCGTCCTGAGCAGGCGCGTTGTAGTGTGTCGTGATGTCGACCAGCAGTCTTTGCGTATTCGATACAGGATCGAACCAAGTCAGGGAGCCACTCTGGTAGGTGATCAAGCGATCGTGACCACCGATATTCGCGATGTCGACGAACAATACATCGGGACGGAGCCTGGTGCTGAGCACCGACCTCCAGACAGTACCATCGAATCCGTACATCGTCAGGCGATGCTGGTTATGCTCGTCAACGTACAGTATGGCAATTTCTGCTGTCGCCCCACCGAGGAAGAATCCGGGAATCACCGTCTGACGTTTTGCCATACCCGTGATGACTTTGTACTGCGTAAAGAGATCGTTATTCATCTCTGCATGCACAGTCATCACGCTCCCGGCAATAAGAGTTGCGAAAAGGGTCAAGAAGAACATGTCTCTGTAACGCACGATAAGCTGAAGTGTCGCGTTGTGTTTGGGTATATCGGAGTCCCGTGTACATTAGATTCGACTGTCCTGCTCGAATCGTGCCTCGGTGCACAGCATACCGGAGCATGGGTCTGCTGCTCCGTGTACTCAGGCAGCTCGTTTGATATTAATCAACAGCTTGTCTGGTCCGCCGAATCGGCTGAGCAGCACCGGATCATGTTCCACCAGGGAAATCTCATCGAGTCGTTCGATCATTGCAGCTACCGCAATGTGACCTTCCAGTCTGGCCAGGGGAGCACCAATGCAATTGTGAATACCGGATCCGAATGCGAGATGCGGATTTGGATCACGATCGATAACAAATTGATCGGCATCCGCGAAAATTTTCTCATCCCGGTTTGCCGAAGCAATTAGCGGCAGTACGAGCTCGCCTTTACGAATTTTCTCATCGGCGATTTCCACATCACAGGTTGCCCTGCGAATTGTCATTTGAAAAGGGGCATAGAAACGCAGTGTTTCTTCGATAAATGACTCAATCAGACCAGGATCCTGTTGCAGTTTTTTGAAGGTCCAGGGGTGCTCGTGAAATATACGAACACAGGCTGAAATCAAGCCTGTTGTTGTCTCGTTCCCAGCAATGAGAAGAAGGCTGCAAAACATGAGCAGTTCAGAGTCGGTTAAATGACCTTCATTTGTTTCTACATGCACCAGGCGGCTCAGCAGGTGTTGTTCGGGTTGAATTCTCAAACCGTCAATTCGAGACTGAAAGTATCCGTTCATCTCCTCCGATGCCTTGATCACTTCATCATCAGGTTCACCAAGAAGCACCTCCCCAATGTTACCGAAGATAAGATCTGACCAGCGCTTGAATTCGTTCATATCGCCATCGGTGACTCCCAACATATCTGCAATAACAGTAACAGGCAGGGGCGAGGCAAGCTCACAAATCAGGTCAGGCTGCTGTTGCGCGATCATGCTGGTGACAAGTGCTTCGCAGCGTCGGGTAATCATTTCTCTCTGGTCTGCAATAGCGCTGGGAGAGAAAGCCCGACTGATCAATTTGCGCAGGCGATTGTGAAGTGGTGGATCGCTGAATAACATCGATGGTGACTCGCCTGGTTCTCTCGGGCGAAGGGATACGTCCGATGAAAACTGCTCCGGATTACGCAGCACCGCCCGCACATCATCATAGCGGGATACCCGCCATGGTCCCTCGTCGCCTTCTCTAACAACCGGGGAATGTTCTCGAAGGTACTGGAAATCTGTATAGAATGCGTCTGTAAAGCTATCTTCAGTTACATTGGACATTTGCTGATTCCATCAGGTGCTCAAGAGGTATATCTTAATTTTCGCCGAGAACGATACGCGCATCAACCGCGATGGCGCCGTTTGGATAGGCAATCATCGGGTTTAGATCCAGTTCCTTAATTTCCGGATGCTGCTCGATGAATCCGGCTACGTTAAGGATTGCCCGGCAGAGTGCAGCCTTGTCGGCAGGTGGTTGACCCCGGACGCCGTTCAGTAGCGTGTTGCCTTTGATTTCTCTGACCATCTGGGCAGCATCTCGCTCGGTGAGAGGCACAAGGCGAAACGACACATCTTTCAGAATTTCCACCATAATTCCGCCCAGGCCAAACATCATTACCGGCCCGAATTGGGGATCGGTGGTCATGCCGACAATCACTTCAGTACCTTCAGGGACCATGTTTTGCACAGCGACACCGGTGATGCTGGCATCCGGAACAGCACTTTTCGCGCTGGCAATGATCTCGTCGAAGGCCGCGGTCACAGCTTCAGCGTCCTCGAGACCGACTCTTACACCGCCCACATCGCTCTTGTGAACTATGTCGGGCGAGACGATCTTCAGCACCACCGGATAGCCGATGCGATCAGCATGGATCCTGGCTTGTTCAGGGTTGATGGCCAGCTCAGTGGTGGTAACACTGACCCCGGCTTCCTGCAGAAGTTGTTTTGACTCGATCTCGTTGAGCAGGGTTCGATGCTCTGACCGGGCTTGTGTCAGAATGGATTCAAATGTCATTTAGCCGTTCCTGTCCGTGTGTATTGGTGATTGGGTTGAGTGGCCTTCAATCGGAAGTAGATGTCGAACCTGTCAAAGGATGGCAGGTAATCCCTCGCGGTACTTGCGCCATTCGATCACCTGAGCGACCGTATGAGCGGCACGCGCCACACTGGGGTAAATGCCGATTCGTTCACGGAACGCTGCTTCGTTGAAGAAGTCGGTATTTATTCCCATCATTCGCGCCATGCGCCCACCTCGAAGGATGCCTACTACCGGAGTACCGGTGGCGTCTTCCAGGTTCCGCATTTGCTGAGCTGCCCTGGCAGCCGCCTCTTTCATCCTGACGTTCATGCGTTCGGCCTCGGTGAGTGAGTCCTCATCCTGATCGGTTTCTGCAACTTGTTTTGATCCAGGTCGCCAGCCTGTCATTGGTGACATGAATATCATTTCGACACCCTCGGCTGTGGCGACGAGTTTCAACATGTCTTCCAGATGCTCTTCCGGTGGAAACGCGTCGATCGGATTATTCACGCTGCTCCCGGCCACCGGAATGTACTCTCGCATACGCTCGACGGCATCTGGTGACATCCGGGGCAGCGTTAAACCCTCGCGGTCAATCGCATCTGCACCCAATACGGCGAAGCCGCCACCGCCGCCACCACGCAACGCG
>CAZNFE010000120.1:0-7822 GCA_964571945.1 uncultured Pseudomonadales bacterium | reverse complement strand
AGCCGTTCCGGGCAAGGTGTTTTCCAGTGGCGTACGGCAAACCAATTGACTATCGTCAATTCCTCCGTATACGTAGATAGACGTTTCATCGGATCTAAGGATCTTAACAGGTCGCGGGCGAATGGTGTCATCGTCATCGACAATCCAGACTCTGCCCCCGGACCGCAGTGTGTCTCTGGGCAGGACAATCACGTCCTGGGCCAGTTTGCCCTCAATGTCCGCCTCTACAAATGTACCAATTCGCAGGGGTGTATTCCAATGTTCGGCAGCTTGCCCATACGGGTCTCTAACCTGGGCGACCACATACAAAACACGACTACGTTCATCGAATACACCCTCTGTCCTTACGATTTCCCCTTTCCAGAATTGTCTGGTACCGCCGATGGTGGCAGAGAGCGTTACAGCCGGATAGTTATTTTCGTCACCTGCCATCGCATCTGGCAAGTCGACAAACGCGAGTTCATTCTCTGGTAGAGGTAGTCTGACTTCAGCATAGTCAACAGCGAACGTGATAGCCAGGGGGGATCCGGCGGTTACAAATTGTCCAATGTCCGCTCTTTTCTGTTTAACCAGTCCATCATAGGGAGCCCGGATTGTTGTTCGCCGCAGATCCTCTCTTTTCTTGTCGAGTTCAGCTAGTGCAAAATCGAGATTGGCCCTGGCTTCCGCGAGTTGCGGCTTTCGAAGCGCTAGTGCGGACGCCGATTTATTGGCACCGCCTTGTCTGCGTAGTCGTGCCCAGTCTTCCTGTGCATAATCCGCCAGACCCTTTTCAGTAGCGACCCTGGTTTTTGCGCTGGCCACCGTCGCCTGGGCCCTTTTTAGATCAGCACGGTAATTCCGGTCGTCGATTCGAACGAGAACATCGCCTTTCTTGAAGAAGCCTCCCGCCATAAATACCGGGGATACATCCGTTATCAATCCGGATACTTCCGACACCAGAGTGGTTTCGGTTCTGGGTGTTACCGTACCGTGAGCCTTGATCGAGAAATTAACCGTGCTTTTGGTGGCCTTTATAACGTCAACCAGCATCACAGGAGGTTCCGGAATTTTAATCTCACTCTGCTGCTTATCAAGGAGCATCCAGGCAACGAATCCCACCGATGAGCTGATAAGAATAAGCGGCCACAATATTTTCGAGAGCATATAAACCAGAACCTGTTAATTCAGAAACAACCAGAGGGCGCGGGTGAGGCGGTCGGCAGCGCCCATTCTAACAGGATTAGTGGCAATACTCTTGTTATTGAAAGCGAAAATCCCCGGCTTTGCCGGAGGATTGTTATTAACATGCCATCATTTAGAGCAACCCAGATCATTACCCCCTCTGCAAGCGGAGCGGGAATCAGCAGCTTGCCCGGCAATTGATGGTCAATCCTACGGGTATTGACCTCGAGTGCCGGTGACGCCTACTATTTTAGTTGATTTGACTCCATTGGGGTGAACTCAGCAGGAATATCGTAAGGCGGTTAGTGTGAAATCAGTCAGGCTTTTTATCGCGATCAAACCGGAAGAGAAACTGCTGGGAAACCTCGTCCTTGCTGCCGCCCCATTAAAGACAGAACCATGGGCCAGTAAAGTGAGATGGATTGATGCAGACAATATCCATCTGACGCTTCGATTTCTTGGCAATTCCAGCGTGAATGTCATAGCGGATTTATGTGCAGTACTACGATCAAGGCTGGTCTTTGATGTGATTACTTACGAAATCAATGAAATCGCGGTATTCCCTTCCCCATCCAGACCCGCTGTCATCGCCGCTCTGGTTCCTGCTACGGATGAGTTAACCCGTCTTGCAACAGAGCTGGAGGAAATTGTCAGCGGATTTGGTTATCGGCCGCAGCGAAAAGGGTTTCGAGGGCATTTGACGCTGGCTCGTTGCCGCCGGGGGTTCCCTCGGGATTCATCGATCCATTACCTGATCGAGCCAATCTCCGGATCCGCAGCAGAGATCGTGCTCTACCACAGCGATACCCGGCCAGCGGGAGCTGTGTATCAGGAATTAGCCCGAATCGGTATAACTTGCTAGATCAATCCGGAATTGGTCAGGTATTGCTTATTGCCAAGCTCAACCAGTTCTTCATAAAGCTTGAGCTGATCCGGTGTCAGTACCTTTGACATGGCCTCTACAGACTTCTTTGCGCAGCGGCGCAAATCGCGGCTTACCTTAATTGCAATATCGCCACCTTGCCTGGAGATACGGCGGGTCGAGCCATTGCGTATTTTGAAGTAATTACGCAGTTCTGCACGGAACGGTTCCATCTGCTCTGCAGTGGCAGCGATCTTCCTGATCTGCTGCAGAATGACCGCCTGATACGGATCCTCTCCCAATTTTTTGGTGCCATAAGCATCTTTGGCAGCGGATGCTGGCAGAGCGAGCATCATGGATGTGACCAGGATGGCAATCAGACTGGTGACCCGATAAGTAAAAGTTGCAGTCGTGTACATTGACTCTCTCATGGTCAGTGATTGATAAATCATGTGAAATCATACCACCAGTAATAATTGTTCGTAAAGGTGAAGGGTTCGGATCGAACAAGTCTGAATCATCGCAATGAAATCCGGTACTTGAGGCTTAACAGACTATTGAAGTCCCTCGGCAGAATTATGGTAGAGTTAGATCGTGAAAATAATAAGATCGGCCTATGGCCTGTACGGATACCTGATACTAGTCAATTTTCTTATCGTTTGTTCCGCGCAATATGGCCTGGCCAGCGACATTGAATACCAGCATGCCTATGCGTTTCTTTCGACACCGAAATACCCGGCGGATGCACCCTGGTTTGACTACGTCAATCCGGATGCACCGAAAGGAGGGCGCATTCGGATCCCGGAAATGGGCAACTGGGACAGCTTTAATCCGATCGCCATGCGCGGTCGCCTGGTGCGCGGAGTTGGTTTTTGGAGTCGCGATGAAAACCTGCTCTGGGACAGCCTGCTAACCCCGTCGCTGGACGAACCCGCTACCTATTATGGCCTGCTAGCCGAGGGAGTAGCAGTGGCAGATGATGGGGCCTGGATTGCGTTCAAACTTCGTGATAATGCCTACTGGCACGATGGCACGCCGATTACCGTGGACGATGTTGTATTCAGCTTCAATGTATATCAGACAGAGGCGACACCTACTATCAGTACACCGCTGGAGCCGTTCTCGCTCGAGGTTATCGGTCCAAGAGAAATCCGCTTCAACGTGGATCCTGCCAGTCGTGGCAACCCGACCTACCCTGTTCGGCTCGGTGACATCCCTATCATGCCAAAACACTACTGGGCATCCCGGGATCTCACCAAAACAACCGTTGAGCCGCCGCTTGGCTCAGGGCCATACCGGATCGGCGAGTTTGTGGTGGGCCGCTGGTTACAGTGGGAGCGAGTCAAGAATTACTGGGCAAAGGATCTCCCGGTATACCGGGGACGTTTTAATTTCGATGCAATCAAGGTGGACTACTTTCGTGATGATCAGGTTCAGACAGAGGCAGTCAAGGGCAACGAAATCGACGTGCACCTGGAGAATGTAGATCGCAGGTGGACCTCGTCGTACAACATCCCGGCCGTGGAACAGGGATTACTGAAAAAAGATGAACTGCGTTTGTTACGACCAGCCGGGCTCTGGTGGCCGATATTCTGGAATATGGCGCAGCCAAGGTTTCAGGATATTCGTGTGCGTGAAGCTTTGTGGTTGCTCAGGGATATGGTGTGGGGTGGCAAGAGAACCTACGGATTCTGGGGTCATGCCACCAGTTTCTTCCATGACTCAGAGTTTGCGGCAACCGGCTTACCCGGGGAAAAAGAATTGAAATTGCTGGAACCTCTGCGTGACCTGATCCCCCCGACCGTATTCACCCAACCGTATCGACCCCAGCCCAATACCGGCGCAGGCTGGTCCAGGAAAAATCAGTTGCGTGCGGCTGAATTGCTCCGTGAGGCAGGATGGGTTATCGAGGACAACAGGCTAGTGCATGGAAAAACCGGTGAACCGTTTAACATCCGGTTTGTCGCCGTATCACCAGCGCTGGGTCGTTCCTTCATCAGTTATGCCAAGCAGCTGAAACGTCTTGGTATTACCTCTTCGATCAAATCACCGGAAATATCGAACTGGCTGTTTAGAATGCAATCGGGCGATTTTGACGCCGGTGCTATCTGGTTCCTGCCGGACAATATGCCGACATTGCTGATCGTCAACTCGTTTTCCTCCGCTGCCGCCGATGAAGCGTATAGTTACAACTGGTCCAATCTGAAGGACCCGGCGGTTGATGCCCTGATTGATGCCATCAGCAATGCCCAGAACTGGGATGATTACGTGGCAGCAATCCGTGCCCTGGATCGGGTAATGTTGCTCAACTATTACTGGATTCCCATGTCCTCGAAGACTCGCTATGCCCTCGCCTACTGGGACAAGTTCGGTCGTCCCGAGCACGGTCGCCTGGTGCGCATTGCCTTTGCCGATACCTGGTGGTGGGATGAGCAGAAAGCCGCACATGTGGCTGCTGAAAGTGGTCAGAAATAATGGGACGATATTTAATCAAGCGATTGCTACTGATTCTACCCACCTTGTTTGGCATCATGTTAATCAACTTCGTTATTGTTCAATTTGCCCCGGGAGGTCCCGTTGAGCAGGCGCTGGCCCAGGCAGCGGGTCTGAATATGTCCAGCACCGCAGCAGTATCCAGCGGTGCATCAATGGGACCAGCCGGGGAGTCGGGATATACCGGCGGCTCAGGCCTGGATCCCGAACTGGTGGAACGGCTGGAAAAACAGTTTGGCTTTGACAAGCCGGCACATGAACGGTTCCTGATGATGATGTGGAATTACCTGCGCCTGGACTTCGGAACCAGTTACTTCCAGGATCGGCCGGTGGCATCACTGGTTCTGGAACGTCTGCCCGTATCCATATCACTGGGTCTGTGGTCGTTGCTGATGATCTATTGTATATCGATACCTCTTGGCATCGCCAAGGCCATTCGTGATGGCGAGCGTTTCGATCTCTGGACCAGTGCGGTAGTATTCACAGCATACGCCATTCCGGGATTTTTGATTGCAATCGTGCTGATCGTGGTGTTTGCAGGTGGCTCTTACCTGGACTGGTTTCCCCTGCGTGGTCTGGTTTCAGAAAACTTTGCTGCTTTAAGTGTACTGGATAAAGTAAAAGATTATTTCTGGCACCTTGCACTGCCTTTGACTTCACTAACACTCGGCGGCTTTGCCACTCTTACCATGCTGACCAAAAACAGTTTCCTTGAGGAACTGAATAAGCAGTTTGTCATAACAGCTCGTGCCAAGGGACTGAAAGAATCCAGGGTCATGTATGGCCATGTATTTCGAAATGCGATGCTGATCGTTATCGCAGGATTTCCAGCGGCTTTTATTGGGATTTTGTTCACCGGAGCGCTGCTGGTTGAAGTTATCTTTTCGCTGGATGGTATCGGGCTGCTTGGTTATGAGGCGGTGATCAAACGCGACTATCCAATTTTGTTTGGTACCCTGTTCAGTTTTACTTTAGTTGGTCTGGTTATGCAACTGATCGGGGATCTCACATATGTGCTGGTTGATCCTCGTATCGATTTTGAAACAAGAGAATAATGAATAGTCTCAATCGCAGAAGGTGGGCTAATCTAAAAGCTAATAAACGGGGGTATTACTCGTTATGGATTTTTGCGTGTCTGTTCACCCTGTCATTGTGTACAGAGTTTATCGCCAATGACAAGCCCATCGTGTTCTGCCTGCATGGTGAACTTTATCTGCCGGTATTTTTCTCGTACTCCGAAGTAGAACTGGGTGGCGAGTTCGAGACGGAAGCGGAGTACACGGATCCGTTTGTTGTGGATCTGATTGAAGCCGATGGCTGGGCAATCTGGCCCATATTGCCTTTTTCGTACGATACCATCGACTGGGATCTGGAACCCCCTTATCCCCATCCACCCGACGCTGAACACTGGCTGGGAACCGATGGTCTGAGTACGGATGTGTTAGCCAAGCTGATTTATGGCTTCCGACTGTCGGTGCTGTTCGGGCTGACGCTTACGATAATCAGTTCGAGCATCGGCGTATTGGTTGGTGCCCTGCAAGGATACTTCGGTGGTCTGGTCGATCTAATCGGGCAGCGACTGGTTGAAATCTGGGCTGGATTGCCGGTGTTATTCATTCTGATTATCCTTGCCAGCCTGGTGGAACCCAATGTCTACTGGCTGCTCGGTATTTTATCGCTGTTCAGTTGGTTAGCGCTGGTTGGGGTAGTAAGAGCGGAGTTTTTACGTGCACGAAATTTCGAATTTGTACGTGCCGCTAAAAGTATGGGCGTGTCTAACTTAACCATTATGCGCAGGCATGTACTGCCCAATGCCATGGTGGCCATGCTGACATTTCTGCCATTCATTTTGAACGGCTCAATCACAACGCTGACTGCCCTGGATTTTCTCGGATTTGGTTTGCCGCTGGATTCACCCTCTCTGGGGCGGATGTTGGCCCAGGCAAAATCCAATCTGCAGGCACCGTGGCTGGCAATCACTGTTTTTGTCACTCTGGCCCTCATGCTGACCCTGTTGATCTTTATCGGTGAAGCGGTACGGGATGCCCTGGACCCGCGGCGTACCCTGAGTATGTCCGACGTCCAGGCTACTGCTGATTGAAAAACTCCGGCTTTGCCGGAGGATTGTTATCAGCCGACACCAATGGCAAGGCAATCCTTTATTCCGGCGATGCCGACCCTAGATCATCATAGTGTTGCGCACGAGCGGATTCACCTTTTTCCCGATACAGCGCTGCCAACTCCTCGAATACGTACGGGTCTGGTTGCCCGGCTGCTTCAGATTCGCGCTCCAGACGCAATTGGATTGCAAGTGCCTCATCTGTATGTCCCATGGCACGCAATGTCCAGGCAACCATCCAATAGGCAGTCCGGGTCGCTTCTGCGTTTGTACCGAGTTCTCGAATCTTAACGGCCACTCGGAACTGCTGCAGCGCTTCGTCATAGTGACCCAGTTGATGCAGGGCATAGCCGAGATTATTACGGATCGATGCCTCCCAGCGTTTAGCTGCAGGTTGCGCTGACTGCTCGACCACTGCAAGCGCTTGCCGTGCCCACTTCAGTTGCGCGGCAGGCGCTGGGTCCACAAAAGCCAGCATGTGTATGGCATCAATAGCCAGGCCATCCAAATGTGCCTCGCGAGCGAGTGCCAGGGCGTTCTCGTAGTAAGAGCGGGCTCGTTTCCCGGTTTCTGGTGTTTGGGATTCCGACGAGTGAGTAGCCGATGCCCAGGTTCTTCCCATCTCCAGCGCAAATCGTGCTTTTGTTTCAGCGGATGCGAGCCTGATTCGAGGCTCGATCTCCTTGAGTAGTTTTCGAGCCTGGTCGAATTCCGCGCGAATACCATAGGTGCGGGCAATCTGGGTTTGCAGGATCAGCCAGTCATCACCCGTTGCAGTCTCCAGTGCTGCCCGGAACCGCTGTTCGCTTACATCCGGTTTATTAAAATCCCACAGAACGTCGAGATCAATGGCCATGCTTGAAGAGCTGGTAAATAGAAGCAGGATGAGTATGGGCAGGCATAGATACATGATTCAATCGTTGTTTCCAATGTTTCAGTTCGGCACCAGATCAGCAAGGCATGATTCAATACGCAGCATAGCTATAGTGTATCCTGGTATCTAGATCGATTGGAGTATCATAACCGATTACCCGCTTATATGGATTGAACAAGGTTCTGCAGACTGGGTATCGCCGCCCCACTCTCACCGCGACCGGGGCAAACATCAACTGAGCCGTGCCAACCTGAAGTTGCGCTCTCGAATTCGTTGTTTAATGTATCAGCCGAATGCAGGCCTGGAAAAA